>CAYYUU010000235.1:5529-8951 GCA_964474955.1 uncultured Alcaligenaceae bacterium
CCCAACCTCGGTTGAGCGGGGTTACGAAAAATGACGTCTTGGCCTTGGAGTCGGCCGGATCAATCGTACGTTCGAAGGGGACCACCTGTGCTCCGCCCATGACTAGCCGAAGAACGTATGGCGACGCGTTCTTTGGAACCCGGAGGTCCTCCTTGGATTTTTGCCACGAGGCTTCCACCTTGTAAGTGCGATTCGGACGCATCCTTTTGGGATATCGCACGGATAGCACCGGTCCGGACCCTGTTTTTCCTTTTGCTCTTGCCATCTCGGTCTCTCCACAATTCTGAGAAGTCTATTCACACCGTCTAGTAATTCGCGTGTCCGTTCTCCACAAACAACAAGAATGCCCGTCATTGAATCTGATACTGATACACGACCCGCCCCTGGACGTCATGGAGTTTCAAAACCAAATGATCGCTGGGACCTCGCTGGACTGAAGACACCGACAAGAAGCCGCCCCCGACGCGATGGAATCGATGATAACATCGGTCCCGACCCGGTGATCCGCCGGCGTGTTGGTCGCTGGCCGGACCACACGAGAACTCATGCACGAACGTCTCGGGATGGACCGAATGGTATTGCCAGTGTCGGTCCCCACAGAGAATGACGAAACGTTCTGGAAGATTTTCCTGGAACCAAGCCCGCATTTCATTGCCTTCGGTTTGAAAGGCTCGGTTCGCATGGTTGTCTCGTTTGTTCCCGCGGTCGGGCCCGACGATGGGCGTTGGGCTGATGAGCACCTTGAACCGGGCATTGCTCGCCAATAGGGTCCGTTTCAGCCAGGCCTTCTGTTGGGCACCCCATATAGTTTTATTCGGGCCATCGTCGGCAGTATTTGCCGAACGAAAGTCGCGCCCCTCGACGAGCCAAATTTGTAGGGACCGACCCCAACGAATGGTCCGATAAGTCTTCTCTCCCATCGGCACTTGTTCGCGAAATAGCCCGAGTCCGTCGTTGAATGTGAGAGGCCGCATTCGCCGCACCCGCATTGCAGGGTAGCAATCATTATAGTACAGGTCGTGGTCATCCTTCATCCAGTACCCCGGAACTCGCCGATGAAACTCCACGAGGCGAGCCAAACTATACATCCTGTGCCAGTGATGCCTCGCCAGATCTTTCGTGTTGGCCAACACCAAATCGTTGTCGTAATAAACAGTGTCACCCGTCAGAACGTGGAACCGAGGATTCAGCCGTTGCATGGACGGATAAATGTCGAAACCGGCGCGGTTATCCAGGTCACGGTAGGCCTGGCCTGTAACCACCGTGAACGTGATGTTCTGTCGCGAAGTGGCGGGCACGCCGGTCATGAACTGACCCCGAACGGGAACATGAGTTGGCCTTCCGTTCGGGCCGGACGTCTCGGCGGCGTAGTAATAGGTGCTGTTGGCCCGAAGATTTCGCAACTGGAATTGGTGCGTGAAATCCGTCCTCGCCGTAACGTCGACCCAATCAGTGGACTGGGCACGGTGCAAGTTTCGGTTGAGGCTGTAGCGAAACCGGACACGTCCGCGTGCTCCTGGGCAAGCTCCCCGAAGTTGGTCAATACGCCGGTTCGCGGGGAGAGATTCGCGTCGACCGAGCAGAACTCCTTGTTCGTTGCGTGCCCCATTGGCCGTCACACGCATCCAGACGATGGCAGAGTTTTCCGTCACCTCGCCAATTTTGACGCCCGTGGCCTGACGAGTTGCGGGAGCATCGTCCGCCAACGCAGCCAGCGATGGCTGTCCGAGAAAAGCACTCCCGAGGGCCAGGCCAGACGCAGTGGTCAGAAATCCCCGTCGCTCCAAACTCTCGATCTCGGACATGAAATCGTGTTCCATACTTGTCGGCCCTCCTTGTGTGCTTCCTTGGGAACGCTTTATTTTGTTTTGGATTGCGGCAGGTCGTTGCCGCTTTGGTATTTTCGGATTCCTCGCTTGCGCTTCGGGTTGGTGTTTTTTAGGAGTGCGGCGGTTCGACGCCGCTTTGGTAGTTTGATTTTGATTTTGTTTTTGTTTGTTGTGTTGCGTCTTTGCTCAGCGCAGCCGCCCTCCAAAAGCGACCACCACCAACTCACATTCCGACGCACCAATTCCGTGGATCCATCAACTTCGCAGCATCACATCGAGCAATCACGACATGGAACCAACAAGCAGAGCTGTTCGGACGACAGACTGGAATCATAATGAGTTTTGACCGCCAAAATTGGTAATGTTGGGCCGTAGGACAGGTTTGTAACCTGTCCAAGAAACACGGGACAGGTTGCAAACCTGTCCTACGGTCTTCACCGAATTGCATTCCCAAATTGGTTTGTCAAAAACCATGAGGCTTCGCTCCGGAGCAGCGCAATGGGTGAAGGGATTGGAGCAACTCATCGAAAACGATGGAACTTCTCTGTTGGCTTAGTGTTTCGCGCTTTGGGCACAATGGCAAGAGAGAAATTGGGCGACGGCCATTTCTTGAAAAAATTATTCCCACAAGGTGAAGATAGAGGACGGGTCGGAGAGATCATCGAGGAGCAAATCGGGTTTGTGTACTTCGAGTTGTTCGCGAGTGTGCCAACCGGTCGCCACGGCCACAACCCTTGCTCCGATTGCCCGACCGCATTTCACATCCAAGGGCGTGTCGCCGATGACCCAGATGTTCTCCGGTACGACGTGATCGCCTACGTGAGTCCGGATTTGGACAAGGGCTTCGCGGGCCACGTCGTCGCGGTCTTCGTGATGATCTCCAAAACCGCCGAACCGGAAGAAATCGAAGAGACCATAATGGCCCAATTTCGACTTGGCCCCGTCTCGGATGTTTCCAGTGAGCAGACCAAGTTCGGCGTGCTTGTGTTCGACCAGGTGAACGAGTAGTTCTTGCACGCCGGGTAGGACCAACCCTTTCTGCTTCGTCAACGAATCGGGCAACCGTTTGAGATACCCCGTGAGTAGCTTTTGCAAATTGTCGAGGCTCGCTTCGACTCCGTGCGTTCGCAATAATTCCAGTCCGATACTCCGGTCCGTTCGCCCACTATACGAGACGTGAACGGCAACCTCGGGGACTCCGAATTCTTCGATCAAAGCCGCTTCGATGGCAGCCTTGCCGGCACCCATGCTGTTCAAGAGCGTGCCGTCGATGTCGAAAAGACAAACTTGCATGAAGCCAAACCTGTATGGTGGAAAGGGTCGTTATCGTGTGCCAGAGACATTATGATAGGGATTCGCCAACAAGGGGACACGTGGGAATGCTCTTCTGTTTTGACCTTTCCGCCTGTAATTGTCCTTCGACTTCGACGCCTTCTCTTCTGGTTGATTGTGATGCACGAAAACAAAGACTCCGAAAATATTGAGATGTGGTGGACCAAACTCGGAAGTTTTTTCCTGTGGACCATACTCTTTTCGACCGCCTACACCCAGGCCCCGTTATACTTCTCCAACCAACACCAATATTTCCTTCAC
>CAYYUU010000236.1:0-8921 GCA_964474955.1 uncultured Alcaligenaceae bacterium
GCGGGAAGCCCTCCGCTTCGAAGCTCGGCTGCGCGGTCAGTTCCTTGCCGAGATAACTGGTGTTGCCAAGGTAGAGCAAATACCCGACGACCGGAACCGCCCAGATCATCGCGACGATGAATCGATTTCGGTTGCTGTGCCAGAAGTGCGGGGCGACGAGGGGAAAGATCGCTATCGAAAGGAGCAATCCAACGAACGGAATCACGGACCACACTGGTAAATCGGTCAAGTGGTCGTGCCCGCCACCCGCCGCCAGCGTCATGGTCGGATAGGTCAACCACGTCCCCACCACAACCAGACCGAGACGCCAACCCATAGTCGATTCTCCTGTGAGACTTTATTTGATCGTTCGACTCGCGAACGCTACATGCTGAAAACAGCCGAGATTGTTTTACTTGAGTTTCTCAGGACGTCCAGCAGTAGGAAAAGAGGCCGTAGGGCAAAAGTGCAAACAGGAGATGTGAGAGATGTTTGAAATTACCGAGTTTGCTGGTGTTTTTTGTAGGGTATGACGAGGAGCTTGCGACGACGGCACACTCTGTTCTATTGGGTGTGCCACCGCCGCGTTTCTCAGGCTCTACTTTTTCTTCTTCTTTTTGCCTTTCGCTTGGCCTGCCGGTCGTCGATTCTTCTGAATGTCCATCCGGTGAGCGACAAACGCATTGTGAAGACGTTCGACGACTTTCGGGTTTTGTTCGGCTACGTTCTTCTTTTCCCCAAGGTCGGTGGACAGGTCGTAGAGTTGAACCTTCGGGCCTTTGATTGGAGCAGGCTTTTTCTTACCTTTCTTCTTTCGACGCCGTGCTCCCTCGGGCCACGGATAATACTTCCACTTGCCACTGCGAACCGATCCAGGGCCGTGCAACAGGATGTAGTATTCGTGAGGCGTTTTCGCGCCTTTCTTTCCGAACACGATTGGGCTGATGTCTTTGCCATCGATCTTGCGGTCTTGCGGAACTTGACCGCCAGTGATCTTGGCAATCGTGGGCAGCATATCGATCGTCGCCGCGATTTCGTCCGTCTCGATTCCGGCCGGAATTTTGCCCGGCCAACGCATGATGCAAGGAACTCGCACGCCGCCTTCATAAGGACCAGCTTTGCGACCCCGAAGCGGACCCGACGACCCGCGATGTGTTCCGTTGTCGGTCGTAAAGATGATGAGCGTTTTCTTGTCGATGCCACACTTCTTGACGGTCTTGAGGACTTCGCCGATGGACCAATCCAACTCCTCGATGACGTTCCCGTAGAGAGATTTATTCTTGTTCTTGAACTTCTCCGAAACGAACATTGGAACGTGCGGCATGGTGTGCGGCATGTAGAGGAAGAATCGCTTCTTCTTGTTCTTCTCGATGAACTTCTTGGCCTCTTCGGTGTATCGCTTGGTGAGCGTCGCTTGGTCGGCGGGATATTCGACGACCTTCGTTCCACGCATGAGCGGAACCCAGTTGCGAGTTCGATTCGCCGTGCGGGCCTTCTCCACGGTCATCCCTTTGCGGAAGACACAGTCCTTGGCGAACTGGGCAGTCTCCTTGTCGAGCCACATGTCGTTGCTATACGGAATGCCGTAATACGAATCGAATCCCTGCGACGTCGGGAGGAACTGCGGAAGGTGTCCGAGGTGCCACTTTCCGATCATGCCGGTGGTGTAGCCGATGTTCTTGAGAACCTCGGCAATCGTGATCTCTTTAGGATTCAGACCATCACGGTTCGGCGGAAACATCACGGCACGAACGCTGACGCGACGATAATAGCAACCGGTCATCAATGCCGCCCGCGAACCCGAGCAGACCGGACAGCCGGTGTAAAAACTCGTGAACCTAATCCCTTCCTTGGCCATCCTGTCCATGTTGGGAGTTTTGTAACCCTTGGCCCCGTAGCAACCGACGTCGCCATACCCTTGGTCGTCGGTGAAGATCAAAATAACGTTGGGACGTTCTTTTTCTTGGGCCTGAGCAAGCGTGGGGAGGCAAACCAACACGGCAAACAATGCCAGTGTGGTTTTCTTGGAAGTGTGGAGAGTCATGGCGTTGAGTCCATTGGTTGATAGAAAAGATCGACGTTCGGGCAACCTCAATTTGTCTTAGCGTACGTTCTGTGTGCTGGGATGCAATGATATTTCTTTGAGGGGCAGGTGGTTGAAATATCCGCAGGTCAGGTTCTCGATGTTGAGGTCTGGTGTTTCGTGGCGAGCCCGAAGCGAAAGCGAAGGACCCGTCTTGGGTCTTCGCGGTTCGACAAGCCTGAAGCGCGAGAGAAGGACAAAAAACACTTTCACTTGGACTTCAGGCTTGTGGGAAACCGGTGCAGTATTCCAGACAACGTTGACTACGATGGGGAAGGAGTGATTTTCGATGGGGCGGAGCCGGAGTTTGGTGCGCAGTGAGGGGGCCGTTGATCGATTCGCGGACTCCCACGACCTGGTCCTGTAATATTTCAGTCGGTCATTTGTGTACGACCTCACAGACTCTCCGTTGACCGTTTTCCTATGTTAGAAAGAGGAACGTGTCCGCGTTCGTCCCGCGAACACTTGTTTGTCTTTTCTTGGAGTATCGAAGTTGCAAACCAATCCACAATTTTTGCGTTATGCAATTGCTCCGGGGGTGTTGGCCCTTGGATGTCTCAGCGCGATCGCTTGTTCTTCCGGTACATCGGAAACCAACCCGGAGCCGAAACCCAGAGGCCCCGTTTCGTTCGTCCAAAAACCCGCTCCGGAAGCCAAGCCGGGTACGAAGGTTGGCGAGAAGGCTCCCGACCTTGGGATCTAGGACCAGAACGGCAAGAAGCGAGAGTTGATAGAGTTCCTTGGCAAAGGCAAGAAAACCGCGATCGTCTTTCACCGTTCGATTCGGTGGTGACCATTCTGCATCAAGCAGTTGGTCCAACTGCAAAAGGATATCAAGAAGCTCGAGGACGCCAAAATCCAGGTCATCGCGGTCAGCTACGATCCGGTGGAGGCTCTGGCAAAGTTCGCGAAGAGCCCCAAGGCCAAAATCGCTTACACGCTGCTCTCGGATCCGGAAAGCAAGGTGATCAAGGCCTTTGGAGTTTACAACAAAGAAGTCGCCAAGTCGCGGATTGCCGGGGTTCCATATCCCGGGACGTTCATCCTGGATGAGAAGGGAGTCATCCGGGCGAAACTATTCTTCGACGGATACCGTGCTCGCCACGATGCGGACGCAATCATCAAGGCTGCCAAGAAGATCAAATAGTAGCGACTACCACGATTGGAGCACTCCAACACCGCGCGAGGCGTAGTCGTGCCGCATATTCGCGTAGTCTTGCCGACGCCCACCTCGTAAAATATGAGGTTGGGAGGGTTTACGTCATGGCAAAGCAACTGAAGTGTCCAGGGTGCTCCAATCCCCTGAGTATTCCAGAGAACGTCGCGGGCCTCATCGAAAGTCTTCGATGCCCGAGTTGTAACGCGACGATTCGTCTCAAAAAATCATCCAACAAACAAGACAAGAAATCGACAGGGCCCAAGTCGGCCAACGGTGCGCAACCATCTTCCGCCAAGCAACAGGCGAAAGTCGCAGCCGAAAAGAAGAATTCTGCCGAAGATGATTTGCCAGCCCTCCAGGACCTGAGTTCCGAAGCGGAAGCCGAACCGAAGAAAGAGGCACCGGATGCTGAGACTCCAAAAAAGGAGACAGAGCCAGAACCAGCACCTGCTTCCGATGATCTATTCGGCGGAGGCGGCGGGTTCCTCGACGATTTGGATTTCGACTCGGTTGGGCTTCAGGACGGGGACGATGACGAGCCACCCAAGCCGAAGACCGAACCCAAGCCAAAAGCCAAACCCAAGGCGAAAGAGAAAACTCCGAAACTCACGTCGGACGACGCCGACGATAAACTTCCGGCGTTGCAGTCATTCGACGACGAAGAAGAGGAACTCGAAGAACTTGAGGAATTAGAAGAACTCGAAGAACTCGAAGAGGTTGACGATGAAGACGACTTGCCGGTCGTGGAAGTCGCCGACGAAGATGATGATCTCGTGGAAGTCGTCGAAGAAGAGAAACCCAAGCGGCCCGCCAAATCCAAACGTCCCAAACAACAGCCCCCGAAAAAGCCTGCCAAGAAACCCGCTCGGAAGCCCGGCCAAAAACCAGGCAGGAAGAAACCTGAGCCTGTCGTGGAGCTTGCCGAAGACGACGATTTGGTCGAAGTGGTCGAAGACGACGATTTGGTCGAAGTGGTCGAAGACACTGACTTGGTTGAGGTCATTCCGGATGACGAACTGGTCGAAGTCGCACCGGCGGACGATGAACTCGTTGAAGTCGCACCACCCGACGACGAACTAGTCGAAGTCGCACCGGCGGACGATGAGCTCGTTGAAGTCGCCCCGGCATCTGGCCCAGCTCCAAAGCAAAAACCACAAGGGGTCGGTCTCTTCGCCATCCAAGAATGTCTGCTCAGACCGCGAACTTCCGGCTCACGTTTGAACATCAAAATTCTTGATGCGGAATCAGAACACCAAGTCGGGAAGGCCATTGCCGATGCGATAACCGGAGAGCCGCCTAAAGCCAAGACTCTTCTGCCGACTGACATCGTAATCAGCGACATGAACAATGTCGTCGGCCGGTTGAGCAAAACCGCGGGAACGAAACACGCCAGTCTCATCGCCATTCTCAGCGACACGAACCAGCGACTCGGATACTTCGACGCAAAATGGGAAGATGGTTTTCGGGTTCTCGATCCGGAACAAAATCCACTACTTCAAATTCGTGGGGGATGGAAAGAAAAGCCGAACTACGCCATCCAGACGAATAGTGGCATGGCCCTCGCTCACCTCGAAGTTCACATCACAGAGACCAACCCAAAGCCGACCGACGACGTCCACCAACGCGGTCTCTATTGGCGTCTGCGATTTGGTGACACGATTGCCGCAAACGTTCACATGAAACGGTTGTTGCTCGCGGCGTCGATTGCGTTCGACGTCGTCCGTACGATGGGAGACCCCAAGGGGATGACTTGAGGTTGTTCATTTTGGGCATCATTCCACGCTAGAACGAACCTCCTCCGGCCAAAAGGGAACGGAGCAGCATGTATCCGAGAACGCCAACGCAGAGTGAACCCTCACCCGTCGCTCCAATTCCTCAAATCCTCCAAAGACATGTCGAAATCCGGCCCCGACCAATCGTCCTTCTCCTCGCTTGCTTTTGTCTCTCCGTGGCGTGTTTCCTGGGAAATCGCTTTCGGTTTCGCAAACCTAGGTCCCCACAGAAGCGGCGGAACGATCACCAAAACCAACAACGCCTGACCCCACCTTGGCTTTTTCGTGAGCCAAGGCAATTCACTGACCCAGAGCGCCAACGGCGAAAGCAAGACTGGAAGAGCATACGCGAGCCCGCTCATTTCATGCACATCGGTGTAAAAGACAGCGCCCATTAATACGCAGAAGAGCCCCACCACTCCGATTCCGACGGCAGGTTCTCCGGCTTTGCCATCGGAAAAGAGCCACGAAACAAACCAGACACTCAAGAGACTCGCGACGAGGGGGAGTCCGATTCGATAATTCAGCGCATATCCGGCCAGATACGACGCCCATATCCCCGAACTCGTCGCAATCGCCAACGCGAGCAGAACAGCGCGACTCCCCCGCCTTCGCACGAGCAGCACCAACGACCACCAGAGAAAAGTCAACAACAACGCGAAACTGGTGAGCCAGACATACTGCTCCGCCAAGTTCCAGGTTCGGATGTTGAGGATTCGAAGGTCGGGATTGTTCCTCTGCAAGAGTTGATGTCCTTCGAGCAACACCCCCGGCACGGCGGACGCCATCAATACTCGCAAAGCCCACGCCATTGATTTCCGTAACTGTGTCGCCGCAATGATGAGTTCGACCATGACGACGGCGGGAAGGATGAGTTCGACGACTCGTTGTTCGTGATTCTTCGGCGGCCATGAGAAGGACATTCCGAGCCACCACATCCCGAACATCACGGCAATGCCCACGCCGAGTGCATACCCAAGATTGACTGTTCGCAGGTGCGGCAAGAATTGTCTCGCAGGCCATCCCAAACTACAAACGACGGCTCCGCTGATCAGCGAGCAGAAAACCAAGGCCTGCCAGATGATCGCTTCGTTGATCATTTCGCTTCCTCAGGAAAAGGCGTGGCGAGGCGTGCTCAAGGTGAGAAGGGGGCATTTGGAGAGTTTTTTGGTCCGCGGGAGACAACTCTCTCGACCGCAAACCGAGACCTATTCGCTTTGAAATCCGAAGAAGTTCGGCACCTCGATTTCGTTCGCGGGAGTGGCTTTTTGGGTGGTCGAGCGATCTTGTCGCAGACCGAACAACGTCCGTTGGAGCGAACTCAAGCTCGGTCCATATTTCGTGAGCGAAGGAATTGTCTTGGCGGGATCTTGGCCGCGTCGCTTGGCCGCGTCCGCCAGTCGTTTGTTAAAGGCCGCGAGAGCCTTGGTAAATAACTTGGGCGTCAGCGTGGAGAACTGAACGTTGGGGATTGTTTCCAAGGGCAAAAACTCTTTCGTCGAGAACGAGTTGGCGGCCCCATACATTTTCCAACTACTCTCCGGGCCTCGCCCCATCATGCCTCCCTGGTCGGTCAGGTAGCCGGTGAGGAAGTTTTCCTCGCCGTTCCACTCACAAAGTTGCCTCGCTCGCATTTTGCTTTCCACCCCCTCGACGTGAATGAGGGATTGATCGAGTGCCGCGGCAGCGAACAGACAATTCTGGGCCTTGCTCACTTCGGTCACCAATACTTTCTGTGTCAATTTGGCCCGCAGACTGATCACATCGCCTGTCAAATAGGTCAGCGACTTGATGATGGAAATCTTCCCGACCAGACTCTTTTCTGGCCGAACGTCTTGGCCGGAGGGATCGACCTTGGCTTTCACGAGCGAACCGTCTAGGGCCAGTAATGAGTTTTGAACCTTTAACTTGTAAGACGTAGGTTCGGGAATCGAAACGGCGTCTGCCGACCCACGTAACATGCAGTTCGAAATCTCGATCTCCGGAGCCTTGGTGTTGGCGAGCGAATCGACCGGTTCCAAACACACACCTCGAAGCTTGACTTCGTCTTCCTTGGGCGTGACGAACGTGAACAGGCACTTCTCGAAGCGACACGAACCAGGACTCGATAGCGTCACGACCGACCGAATGATCTTCGACGCTACGTTCGTCTTCGTGCCGGGTGCGACTTCCTTTTTCTTGTTGGGGTCAAGCCGAAACTCGATGCCCTCGAAGTGAATCCGCCCTTTGCGAATCTCAAAGAGGGCCTTTTTGGTATCGGTGATCTTGGTTTCGTCGAACGTCAAGATCGGTCGGGTGCCTTCGTAGGGCTTGATCGTCAAGGTGATGTCGTCTTGGAGAATGGCCGGAGCGGTAAACGCGAGCGGTCCGTTGTGTTTAATGTAGATGGTGGCTCCGTCCGTCGCATCCGGGATGACCGCATGCACACTCCGATGGACCTGGGCCAAGGGATCAACGACTAACTTCCGGACTTTCACAGGCGCAGGAGAGGGCGTTGGCCGGTTCGGTCGTTTCTCAAAATCGAACCGGGCCAATTCCAACTGAGAATACAACGGCCCGAACGGAGATCGAATCACCCCGACTGGTGCGATTTGTTGGTCTCTTTGTCCTTGTTTACCGGGCGAAGACTGCCAAAGGGGATGGAGTTTTTTCAAACCCAGATTGATCCGAAAAGTTCCGAGAATCTTTTGGACGTCCTGGTGGTTCAGCACATCCAGCTGCAACAGCGCGAGTTCGTCCCCGGACGTCAACGGCGAGCCGTCTTCTTTGGTCAGCTCAACGGACCCCGATTCCGACTGTTCTCCGGCTCCAACTTCCTTGGCGAAATCCTTCAGCGTTGTCGCAGAACCCTGCGATTCTTCTCCATCTTGATTCGTCAGCGTGAGGTAGCGATCAATTCCAGAGTACGCGTTGTAGTGGCCGTTCCAAACCCAGACGTTTGTCCCATTCTGCACTTGTTCGAACAACGTGTCCTGATCGCCTATCCCCAGGAACAAGCTATGCTCGGCCCCGATCTGGAATCCCGTGTTGGGTCCAAGATGGAAAAACTTGCCGCCCTGGACGAACGCGGTGCAATGAGAAAACCGAAGGAGATCCTGCTTTGTTCCTCCCTGTTCCGAAGCGTGATCGATTAGCCGGAACGTGGCACTATGCGGTCCAAAGGCGCAGTTGCGGAACGATATTGAGGCCGGGGCCTGGATCACGGCGGCGGTGTCACCCTTGTGGAAATAGCTCTCTCGCACGGAAACGACGGGATTCCTCTGGGTCGATTCCTTGCCAGTTCGAGATTCCTCTCTCGCCCCCAACTTTTCCGCTTCCACGCAGATCGTTGCGATGACGGGTTCGTCCGTCTTTGGAAAACCGAATGCCTGCGGAACGCGTTTCCCCCCACGTTTAGTTTGGGTGAAAACGCATCCTTCTGTCGTGAGCGTCGATGCCCCGGCGATTCGGAAAGCCGCCATTCGTATCGTCTGAGCAAGATCAGGGTACTGCGGCGCCGGGAGCCCCGAAAGATCAACCTGGAAAGCAACTTGCAAATTCTTCAGATGAAGTTTGGCGTTGCGAATTAATAGGCCCAGCGAATCCGACTTCCAATCGCGTGGAGCCACGGCAATGGTCAGCGTTTGAGGTGTTTTGCCGACACCTTCGATCACATACTCCCCGTTCGAGAACACAGGACCGTTCGGACCAGAAGACGCCCGGATTGTCGTCGGCTTGGTGATGCTGAACTTTTCCTTGCGCCATTCCTTATTTACAAGGCCTGCCCCTTTGCCTTTCAAGCTCGCGACTAGGTCCTCGCCATTGCCGACTTTCGTCACAACGGCAGAAGGTTGCGGACGCTCCTCGGGTGCATCTGGGACAACCTGCTTCGGAGCCGATCGAAACGTAGGGAGCGGTTTGACCGAGACACGCTGATGAATCGGATGCG
>CAYYUU010000237.1:0-8919 GCA_964474955.1 uncultured Alcaligenaceae bacterium
AAGCGTTTACAGCGTCGCCTTCAGTCCCGACGGCAAGCTCCTCGCGTCGGCCAGTTACGACGCGACCATCAAAATCTGGGATGTTGCCGCCAAGAAGGAAAAGGCCACTTTCAAACTCGAAATCGAAAGCAAAGTAGTCCCGAAGGGCAAGGACGACAAGAAGAAAGACGACAAAAAGAAGGACGACAAGAAAGGCAAAAAGAAAGGGACTAAAGGCAAAAAAGGCAGCAAAAAGAAGAAAGACGAGCCGAAGAAAGTCTTCAGCAAAGACCCCATTTATGAGGTCGCGTTCTCACCCGATGGCAAGTATGTCTACAGCGGTGGGGATGATAAATATATCCGAGTGTGGGACGTAGCCACCGGCAAGGAAAAGAAAAACCTTGGCCCGTTGGGCAGTTATATATATGGTATCGCGGTCTCGCCGGATAAAAAGAAAATCGCCGCGTGTGGATATGGCGGTCATATCATGGTGTGGGACACCAACGGCAAGGTACTATTCAAGAAACATCTGAAATATCAGATTACGTTTTGCATAGCCTTTGCTCCTGATGGAAATGCTGTCATTACGGGACACCGAAAGGGCCGGAATTTGAAGGCCCACGTGGCCCAAGTTACGAAGATCACCAGCAAATAGTAGTAGGCACACTCCGTGTGCCGTTGTCTTTTGTTTTTCTTTTGGAGTGCGGCAGCGGAGCTGCCGCTTTCATATTTTTTGTATCCTCGCTTGCGCTTCGGGTTGGTATGTTTTGGAGTGCGGCAACTCGCTTTCGTATTTTTGTAACCTCGCTCGCGCTTCGGATTAGTATTCGGGAAGGCAAGCCTGCCCCGCTCGAAAACGAACATCACTCCTATTTCATTCTTTTCCGCACGCCGAACGTCATCGCTCCCCAGAAACTCTCCCACTCGATATTTGCGTGAATCTTGTCCCGTCGCATGTGAACTAATCGCACGATCCATACACCGGCTCGTGTAATCTGGAACGTCGCCACACCTTTTGCGTTTGTTTTCGTCGACTGTGCGCCAAACTTCTTGGCGGGAAGTTGGTGATACGCAAAGATTGGGGCTTTTCGGAGTGGTTTCCCGTCAAACACAACCTTCACTTGGAACTTGTCGCCACGTCGTAGTTTTGCGGGATTCGAAAGCGGTATGATTTCGAGTCGTTGCTTCGGTGGTGATTTCCAAGTCTTGCCGTCACCTTTGCCGGTTTGCAAATAGCATCGCAGATAACGGCTGTATCGTTCCCGTCCCGGCTTCTTGGCTTCACCACGTTTCTTCCGCATCTTGATGATGTTAGTTAACCCTTCGTGCTTGAGATACGAAGTAAATTTTTTCGGGGTCAATGTGATATTGCGAGCCTTGCGGTTCATGATGAGCCAATAGCCGGTGTTCTTCTTGAGGCGAAGCGTTCGGACAGGCTTTTGGCCTTCTTTGCAAAGCGGGACGAGGTTGATTTTTCCGAATCGGGATGAAAACAATTCGAAGCGGCTTGTGGACTTCTTTTGAAAGCCACGCTCTTCTCCTTTGCCGAAATCTTCACCGAGGAACCATCGGACCTTTACGAGCTTGTTAGCTTTGGGATAAAACGTGTCGGGTTGAATCCAAAAGTCGTGAGCCTGGCTCGATACAGGACAAATCCAACAGACCACAATCGATAGTACAAAGAATCGCCACATGGTGATCTCACCAAAATGAGTAATAAGGAAAGTGATACTCAGCTCATCGTATCGCCGAATGAGCGGGCTCGCAAGAATCCGATGGCAAGGACAGTTCACGCAAAAGTGAGGATCGCAACGAATGGTGGCTCCATACCTTTCTCACGTTACTTTGATTCCCGATGAGACTCTCGACAGGACACGGTTTCCTGGGACGCTCCCGTTCGTCCACGATTTACGTCTGGAGTTCAACACCCCGGTGACGTTCTTTGTCGGCGAAAACGGTTCCGGGAAATCGACTTTGCTGGAAGCAATCGCCGTGATGTCACGGTTACCTATCACGGGTGGCGGACAAAATGAGGTCAATGTTTCTCACGGTTTGGATGAAAAGAGTCTTCTGGCAAAAGTGATGCGGGCAGGCTTTCGAAAACGCCCACCAGATGGATATTTTTTTCGAGCGGAATTACAGGCACCTTTCGCGTCCTTACTTGATCAACGAAAAGCGGATCCGGAATTCGATCGAGATCCTTATGCACTTTATGGCGGAAAATCACTCCACACGATGTCCCACGGGGAAGCCTTTCTGTCGGTCATTCAGAATCGATTCTCTGACGGGTTGTTTCTCCTCGACGAGCCCGAGTCGGCGCTGTCTCCGCAACGACAACTTACACTGCTCGCGCAGATGTACGATATGATTCAAGATGGAACAACACAGTTTATTATTGCTACGCATTCACCTATATTGATGACGTTTCCAGGCGCGAGAATCATTTCGTTCGATCAAGGGGCCTTGGAAGACATCACGCTTGAGGAGACCACGCATTATCAGATCACACAGGGTATACTAAATCGTCCGGAATCGTATTGGAAACATTTGCGTGGCTCAACAGGTAGGAATGAGACAGAATGAAAGCTCTTATCACAGGAAGTTCGGGACATCTCGGCGAAGGGCTCGTCCGCACGCTGCGAGCCCAAGGTCATGACGTCGTTGGTCTCGATATCTTGGAATCTCCGTTCACCGATTTGGTCGGTTCCATCACAGATCGGGAACTTGTCCAGGAATTTATGTATGGCGTGGATACAGTGTTTCATACTGCCACGCTCCACAAACCACACATCGTGACGCATACGATGCAAGACTTTGTGAATACCAACATCACCGGGACGTTGGTGTTACTCGAAGAAGCCATCAAGGCTGGCGTGACGAAATTTATTTTCACGAGTACCACGAGCGTGTTCGGTCATGCACTGCGTCTTCCGGGAGGAGTCCCAACAGTTTGGGTAACCGAAGACGTCCGACCAATTCCCAGAAACATCTACGGCGTCACCAAAAACGCTGCGGAGGACATTTGCCAATTATTCCACAAACGACATGGTTTGCCGTGTCTCGTTCTGCGCACGTCTCGGTTCTTCCCCGAAGAAGACGATAACCCAGAGATGCGTCAAAAGTACGAAGACGCCAACATCAAGGCGAACGAATATTTGTATCGTCGTGTGGAATTAGAAGACGTTGTTCAGGCGCAACTTCTCGCAATCGACAAGGCCGAGACCATCGGTTTTGATCGCTTCATCATAAGTGCGACAACGCCGTTCTTGCCAGAAGACCTTCAAGAGCTACGGCAGGATGCTTCCGCGGTCGTCAAACAAAGAGTGCCCGAATATGAAGATGTATACCGACAACTCGGTTGGAAAATGTTTCCAACGATTGATCGAGTTTATGTGAATGCGAAAGCGAGAGATATGTTAGGCTGGAAACCTCAATTTGATTTTCGACATGTGATTGAATGTCTTCGAACAGGGATAACTCCGGTGAGCCAACTGAGTCAAGAAGTTGGTTCGAAGGGATATCACACGACAGTGTTCGAGGATGGACCATATCCAGTGGAGTGAGTGAATATGAGCCAACAACATGACCAATCGAATTTATCTCAACCTCACGACGAGGAACTCGCACCACCGTGGGAAGTCTTTCCGACGTACGAAAGGTATACAATTGGTTGGAGGATGGGACCTGGAGAGAGTTATCGCCACGATTGGTATGATTATCTCGAAACGTTACCTCCTGATTATGAGTCGCGTTTGGAATACCTGCGGCGGCATGCCCCAGCCCCACTAAATTGGTGTAACGCCGTCCTCGATGTCCTGTACCCGGAGCGAGAAGATAACCACGAACCGAGCGAAAGTGAGATTGCGGAACTTTTACGTCTGGGGGTCACCAAATACGACGCCGCATATCAAACGTGGCTCAACCAACAAACGAGCATCGCTTACCCCTGGCAGTTCGGCGAATCACCGGAAGTGATTGCGAGATACCGAACCCGAGAATTCTGGTTCTTTTCGAGGCAATGGTATGTCAAGCGAACCGATAGTGTTTTGGTGAATCTCGAGGTTCCTGCGCAATGGCAAGCCATCGAGCCACAAGTCCGAACGGGGCTCTTGGAGGACGTTGACTCGAGCCGAGGCTTGTTCACGCTCGCGCAAATGTTGTGTGCCCACAGCATCCTCCCGCCGTGGTCGCTCGGTTTGTCCTTGGAAGATTTCGAAGATTCGTTCGAGATGGACATGGGGTACGTGGATGCTTACCGCTTGTGGATGATGCACGCGTTTGACGACGATCAACTGTTGCGACAGATGCTGGCAGAAACAGGTATTCCCGCCGACTGGGAAGAGTGGATTGAGGAACAGGCTTGTTTTGGATGAGGAACCGGAAGAATTCTCCGAAATCAAGATTCGGATAGCCTCGACTTTTCCGGTCAGACTCGAAACATAGTCCGAAAGAAAGCCTTGAAGAATCCAAAGAATCGAGAACTCGAAGAAACCATGACCCAACGCCCCAAAGTTATCGTTGCCGACTACATCCCCGAACCCCTTGAGGAAGAGCGTGCAATCCTCGGCGACATCGCCGACGTCGTAGCGCTCGAAGCCATGAGTCAAGTTGACCTATTTGGTCAACTCGACGATGCCACCGCCGTGATGCTCTATCACTTCGTTGAGTTAGATGCAGACATCATTTCTCGGCTCAAGAATTGTAAGTTATTAGTTCGGTGTGGCGTCGGCGTGGATAACGTTGATTTGGCCGCGGCGAGGGCCAAGGGAATTCCGGTGGCGAACGTCCCCGACTACGGCACGGAAGAAGTCGCCGACTCGGCCATCGGCATGACATTGGCCTTGACTCGGGGAATTTATAGGGCGAATTGTCGCAGTCGACGTAACGATGGGCCGTGGACGTTCGAACAAGTCGCACCTCTGGTTCGGCTTCGCGGAAAAGTGTTTGGCATCGTCGGACTCGGTCGTATCGGGACGGCAACGGCGTTGCGGGCCAAGGCTCTCGGAATGGAAGTGGTCTATTACGACCCGTATGCTCCCGATGGTCGAGACAAGTCGCTTGGCGTTCGCCGAGTCGAATCATTCGAAGATTTACTCGCACAATCGTACGTTCTCAGTTTGCACTGTCCCAGAACTCCCGAAACGATTAACATGCTCGACGCTCAGGTTCTCGCAAGGATGCCTGTGGGGTCTTATCTTGTGAATACGGCTCGCGGAGCGGTTGTCGATACGTCCGCCGTGCTCGAAGCCGTGACGTCCGGTCATCTTGCCGGAGCCGCTCTCGACGTGTTGCCGCAAGAGCCACCTTCCGACGAAGATCCGTTAGTCGTGGCCTGGCGTGATCCTTCCCATCCTGCCCACGATCGCATCATTCTCAATCCTCACTGCGCGTTCTATTCCGAGCAAGGTCTACTGGACATGCGACGCAAAGGAAGTCAAAATTGTCGTCGTGTGTTGCTCGGAGAACAACCTCGCAACATCGTCAATTGAGGTGTTTTGCAAATTCAAGTAGAACAAGAAAGATGGAGGGTGAAAGGGTAAGGGTGAAACATGGACACTGACCCTTTTCACCTTTCACCTTTTACCTTTTACCTTTCTCGGAGGCCTGTAATGGATGACAGCCTACCCAGAACGTCCGTATCCTCGTTTCGAAAATTAAGCGTCCTCATGCCGGTATATAACGAGATCCGGACATTGCGGACGATCGTCAAGCGAGTGCTCGACGCTCCTATTAGCATTCCCATAGAACTCATCATTGTTGATGACGGATCGACCGACGGGAGTCGTGAGGTCATCAAGGAAATGGCTGACGACGATTACCGCATCCACCCATTTTTTCACGAGAGAAATCAGGGCAAAGCGGGTGCGATCCGCACGGCCATCCAAGAGATGACCGGTGACCTTGCGTTAATCCAGGATGCCGATCTGGAATACAGCCCCGCCGATTATCCAATACTCTTGCAACCTATGTTGGAAGGTATCGCTGATGCCGTATTCGGATCGCGTTTTTTGACGGGTCGATATCGTCGCATACTCTATTTTTGGCATACCGTCGCGAACCGAATCCTCACTTTGATGTGTAATGTCCTCAATGATATTAATTTGACGGATATGGAGACGGGATACAAACTTATCCGCGCTGATGTGCTCAAGATGATTCCACTCACGGGACACGGTTTTGCACTCGAACCGGAGATCACCACTAAACTATCTCAGTGGGGATTGCGGATGTACGAAGTGCCCATTTCTTATCATGGTAGGACATATGCCGAAGGGAAGAAAATAGGTCTCAAGGATGCGTTCGAAGCGTTCTGGGCCATGTTGAAATATCGGTTCTTTGCGAAACGATTCACGACTCACGACGGGTTCTATCTGCTCCAGAGCGTCCGGAAGTCACGTGGCTTTAACAAGTGGCTCCTCAAACGTATCCAACCACATGTCGGGTCGCGTGTTTTGGAGACGGGATGTGGAATTGGCAACTTGAGCGAGTTTTTTCTCGACCGACAGAAACTTGTGTGTGTGGATAATGATCAGTTCTACGTTAATCGGATTCGTGATCGTTTCGGGCACCTCGAAAACATTGATACGAAACACCTGGATATCAGTGATCCTGAGGATTGTGGCTCGCTCGAAGAATACGATTTCAATACGGTCATTTGTATGAATGTGTTAGAGCACGTACACGACGATCAACAAGTGTTGGAAAATATATATGATGTGTTACAACCGGGTGGTCGTGCGATATTGATTGTTCCGGCGGGCCCTGGGCTTTACACGGATGTTGATAAATCCCTCGGGCATGTGCGAAGGTATCGACGACAGGAGCTGGAAGACAAAGCATCCGCGGCGGGCTTGCGTGTGATCGAGAGCAAAGGGTTTAACCGGCTTGGTTCGTTGGGGTGGTTTCTCTCGGGCAAAGTGTTTGGGCGAAAGCGTCTCTTGCCTGGACACATGAAGTGGTTCGAACGAATCCTGCCGCTTGCCAAACTTGTGGAGAAGCTACCGATCTTGCCGCACTTGTCTCGGATTGTGGTGGCGGAGAAACCACTTTCGGCACGAGCAAAGTTTGTGTCTAAGGAACTCCCGAAGGCCTGCGTTCTCGAAGAATCTGTCGAAGCTTATTCCGGAATCCTATGATCAGATCTGAGAGCGGCGGAGAACCACCACAAAGGAAAATGAGTTCCCGGCTTTTCGATTCGGGCTATCCCGTAGGACAGGTTTTTAACCTGTCCCTTGATTTCTTGGACAGGTTAAAAGACCTGTCCTACACCGCAAATAACGGAACCCATTTTCCAGTGATCCCTGGCAGGGGCTGTCGTCAGTACGCAATCTCTTTTCGTTTTCTTGCTGCGAGTGGTGGAAAAAGACGACAGCCGAACCAACCACCGATGACCGACAGGCCCAGGATGGCAGCAGTCGTGAAGACGATTTGGTTGATTTCAGTTTGTTCGTTCATCAGCTGGATGAAGAACAGAATGGCTGCCGAACTGAGCCCGACACACAGACCTTGTTTGGCTCCGTTGCACGTATTCACTCCGGCAATGCAAGAACCAAGAAGGGTGGCCAACGCTGCGATCTCGTAGGCCATGAATTGGCTTTGTTCGATCGAACTCATTCGCAACGGAGTGTAGTCATACAACACTCCGACGACCAACGTTGCGAAGGTCGCACCGGCCACGACGATCGCGCTTCCGACCAGGACGCGCAGCCACGCGATTGGCCCAGAGAACAGTTGGGCTTTTCTTCTTGTCCTGTGTTTCGGATCCTTTTCGTCGGCCACGGGCTTGGCCAGTCTCACGACTGGCAAGGGTCTCCAAATCAAGGACCCGACTAGCCCGCCGAACGCTCCGAAGAAACTGTGCAAAATGGGTTGGCTAATCGCCAGGTATTCCGGGAGGGATTCTCCCGCAGCGACTTGCAGTCCCAACAGCACCAGACTGTTTGTGAAGCCGACCAGCGCCCCGAGGGCAAATCCAAAAGATTGGCCGGCGCCGGTCAGCATGCCTGCCAGGAATAAACAACCCCCCGACACGGCCTGGATCCAGACGATCTGGGTGAACTCATCGGTGCCCTGGGCCTCGGGAAAAATCGAGTCCTTGAGCATCCGCAAACCCAGGGCGAACCCTTGGGAGAGCAGCAACCCAACGACGATGCGGCCCAACGGGGTGTGTTGCCAGGCCACTCCATCGGTCTTTACGTCTGCACCAGTCACTCGCAAGCGCGTTCCACAGGCCGGACAATCTGTCCTCCGTGTGTGTGCCGTGTTGCACTTGGGACACATCATTGGCATTGTTTTATCTTCCCACTGACACCGTTCGAGCTTTACACTCAAACACTGATAGGGTGATTGGAATCTCGGAAACGTCGCCTCGCAAGCGACCCGCTGGAATGGCTAATTCTGCAAGCAAAGTGCCCGCAAAGAAGGAGCACTCAAGGCGACGGCCGGACAATCCAGACCTTCTGTTGAACCATAGAATATTTTTTGACCGGATGAGACCATCGCCCCAAAATTTCTCCGTTTCGTCACACCAGAAAGACAACTGAAATGGCATTCGTACTTGCGATCGATCAGGGGACGACGAGCACTCGGGCAATGGTCTACGACGAATCCGGAAAGTGCCGTGGGACGGCAGGAGTGGAACTGACGCAACATTATCCGCGTCCTGGGTGGGTCGAACACGACCCGAACGAAATTTGGCACGCCGTGACGGTCGTTGTCCCGCAGGCGCTGGAACTCGCGCAAGTCGCTCCCAAGGAGGTCTCCGCCATCGGCGTCACGAACCAAAGGGAGACGGTCGTGTTGTGGGACAGAACGACCGGTTCGCCTGTCGCTCCGGCGATCGTCTGGCAAGACCGACGCACGACACCTTTTTGTCGAGACCGTAAAGGCGACGAGGAATGGCTTTACGAGAAGACTGGGTTGGTTCTCGATCCCTATTTT
>CAYYUU010000238.1:0-8912 GCA_964474955.1 uncultured Alcaligenaceae bacterium
GGTCCCAAATTGGCCCAATGGCTACTTGCGGTGATCTTGCATTTTCTTCTGTATCGACTCAGTAACGTGTTGTTGTTGTCCGTTTTGACTTCGGAAATCTTTTGTCCCGGTCCGCCGGGTCGAATCGGACGAGTTATTTTCCGTCGCACGTTCCATTGTTGATGGAGCACGACCGATTCCATACCTTGTGGATTCTGAGATTTGATCTCGAGCTTGAGGATTCCTTGCTTCAGATCGGAAAGGACAATGATGTTCCCTTGGATGCGATTCCACTCATCGGCGGGGTCGGTGCGATAGAAGAACACGAGCGGATTCCGTTTCCGATCCGTCGCGTAGAGGAACACTCGCAGGGTATCGCCGACCTGCGGACTGGGTGGGCTCACTCGCGTGATGATGGCTTGAGGTCGTTCGGAGGTCGGTTGCGGACCTGGACCGACGGGTATCGAATCGTCTCGCTTCGCGGCACGCATCGAAAGCGCAACGATCCCCGCCGCGACGAATCCGAGAACCACAACAACTATCGGAGCAACGATCCAAGGCCACCTGGGCGGTGGGTTTCGTGAGAGACGGCGGGCCGTTCTGCGACCACCAGCTCGGGGTACGCGAATTACATCCCCACAGTCGCAGCGAATACTCGGCCCGTCCTCGTAAGGATCGACACGGTATCTCTCTCCGCAGCTCCGACACTCAACGGGAATTAGATCGTTCATCGCAGAGACCTCACGAGTGATTGCAGACGTGTTTTACGTCATCTACTTTAATCACTCGCGAATCCGGAAACAAATGACACGTCTTGTTGTTGTGGGGCAATTATTGGGTTCGATTTTTGTCTTTGTAGGGTGGGGCAAGCGAGCCTCAGCGAGCAAAGGCCCACCATTCTTGCAGTGCACAGGGGACAGGGAACAGAAAGACAAAGAGCGGTGGGCCTTCGGGATCGCTCGCGCTCCCCTTGCCCCACCCTACAAAATCGGGCCAGTCATTTATTTGGGGTTCCGAGTGAGCCTGCGACTTAACATACACAGTTCTCAATAGTTCCCATACCTCAACGTGAACCAGGACGGTAGGACAGTGCACTCATTTCACTCGCTTGACCGCAGGCGGCTTCCATGTTCCGTCGAGAGCGTTCTGTTTCGGCCAGTAGAGCCGCAAGTTCATGCTGAACCCACCAGACTTGGGAGCCGGAAGCCAGTTACTTTCCTTGCTCTTGCCAGGCGATTTTCGCTGAATGTAAAGCGTCAGTGAACCGTCGGAATTGAATTTCAGTTTGTCGCGGTCGCCGATGGCATAGCGATTGATCGAATTGGCCGCGAATGCTTGCTTGTCGTTGTACATGGTCAAGGACCAGAACGCACGAACGGGCGGGATCTCGTTTTTCTTGAAGTGCAGCACATACTTCCAAGCGGAGTCGAACTGCTTGCCGTCAGCGTCCGTGTACGCAGTCGGGTAGAAGGCGTCTTCCAACACGTTGGCTCCCAGGCCACCGTAGGCAATGAGGGCACGACGATAATAGTCGGTGCCGTACGTGCCGATTGGTGATGTGAGTATGTTCCAGTAGTTGACCTTCGTGCCGGCTTTGGCGAGTCCCTCTCTCAATTTCTTCTGGGCGATCACGACTGCTTTCTTCAAGGCCTTCTGCACTCGTGGTGATGCCTTGCTCAGGTCAAAGGCTTGACCCGGTTCGATCCCGATTCGCTTCATGCGCGCGAGAATGGGATAGTCGTTTGCGTGCGGTGGATTATGTTTGGTCAATTTGGCAAAGCGCGCGAAAAACGTGGCGGCGTCCATCTTCGCCACCTGTTCGTTGGGTGAAGTGGAAGAAATCTTTGGATCAACCTTCCCTTTCGGTGGCGTGTAGTCCTTCCCCCATGCGGACAGAGGCACGGCCTTGAGTCCAGCCTGGAACTTGTGGACGTTGGCATAATCTGCCTTGCCGTTTGTTTGAGTACGACCAATCATCCATCCCATGCCGGTTGGCGATCGAATTAAACGCACTCCCTTGGGGAGCTTGCCTTTCCAGGAAGGACCAACGATCGCAAACGTCTGCTTGGCCGTCCCGGTGGTTCGCTTTCCTGGCGATGCGAAAACGTCCGTCCACATGTCGAGCATCGGCAGGAGGTAATACCGGCCGCCGGAGTTGGGGACGTGAACGACAAGCGGTTCCTTGGTGACGTCGAAAAAGATGGTGGAGTAAAGGGTGTCGGCGTTCGGTCTGACGACATCAGTAAACGAAGCATCCGGAAACGTAGGGACGTGCGCGAACTGATTCATCGGCGCCCGCATCTTGGCGCCCTCGGCTACCTTGCAATTGGTCGACACCTGCCGGGTCACATCCATGAGCACCAACGGGTAGGCATAGAAGTACGCGTCGGTGGCGATTTGAACGATTTCGTCGTCTTTCAATTGTTCCTTCGATGCCCACGTCACCGGTGAATAAGTAATCAAGGAAAGCCCAACGATTACTCCCAGCAATAACGAGGCTGTTCGTGTAAGGAAACAATTTCGGACGCGGCTCTTTCCCATCGAAATCTCCTTCGGATTACGATTCTGTCCATTGACATTTGTTGGAGTGAACTGAGAAGTTTGAGAGCAATTCTTATACCCAATGTCGGAACAACGCCTTGGATGAAGGATTGGGAACATTCCGATTGGGCGAGGATTATTGTAGGGATTGGTTTGAACAAAAAAATCATCCAGCTTTCGTACGCTCTGCCAACCAGTGTAGCTTCTCCGCACACCCGTTGTCGTTTCTGCACAATTGGTGTTCTCCGTCTGACTTTTCACTCACGTTGCCGAACGGAGGCGTCTCTCGGTGCTCATCCCACATCGAAGTTCCAACATTGACACGCCGAGCCGCAAACACTTTGCCCTTTCCTTTCCGGGTGCGATTTGTTATCCCCACCCCAGGAGGGAATTGAACATGTCCGATCCGCGAGAATCTTGTTCTCCGCGTTCCATCATTGTGCCTACCTTCCTGGTCCTTATCACGCTCGTGGGATGCGCTTCCGACGACCAACAGCGCCTCGTCGATTTCAACGAAGACGGCGTCTACTTGTTCCAAAAGGGAGACTACGTCCGGGCGAGGGAGAATTTCGAGTTCGCCTTGACGAAGTTCAAGCCAAACGACCCGACGCTGCTCTACAACATCGGACAATGCCACGACCGGATGGGCCAGAGAAAAGAGGCCGAGAAACTCTATCGTGAGTGTTTGGAGAAAGATCCCAATCACGCCGCGTGCCGGCAGGCTTTCGCGCGGTTGTTGGTTCTGGAAGGACGCCCGACCGAAGCCCGCAACATGATCCAAGGTTGGTTGACTTCCCAGCCGAAGCGAGCCGACGCATATGTCGAGGATGCTCGCTATTACCAACAACATGGAGATTACCAAAAAGCCCAAACACGATTGCAGCAAGCCCTCCAACTTGAACCACAAAACGCACGCGCTTTAGTCCAAATGGGCATTCTGTATGAAGCCAAGGACATGCCGGCCCGAGCGAGAGAAATGTACGAGAGAGCGCTGAGGGTGGACCCGAGAAGGGATTACTTGCGAACGCGGATTAATTCACTGATCAAGAAGGGCGTCAAGTCGCCATTGCCATTACGCTGAGGGGAGCGGAGTGGGGGCGATTTATTGATGTCCGTGTGATGGCATTAAGGGTGAACTTCTCGTTTTTGGAATTTTGATTTGTTTTGATCGTAGGTACACGTGGCTCGCGTGGACCTTTTTGTTGGACCGGATTTCAGTATACGCGGCTCGCGTGTACGTACGATCAAAACATCATTCCAAAATCGACATGATTTCGCACGGCATCTTTGCGATTGATATTTTCGTCATAATCGTTATTTCTGTTCAAGTTCCCCAAACAGAATTCCGAAATAATATTTGACCCGTCATTGCGGATGGACCGGCAGCACTCTGACTTGCCTCGGGACACCCGTTCTCTCAACTTCGAGGATGACATGAGAACACACATCGTTTTCTCATCTGTTCTGGCGTGGGCACTTCTGGGCCTGGGTTTGGCAGTTGGGCAAGAAAATTATTATGGTGGTGTTGCAGTTCAGCAAAAAGACCGGGTCGATTCGGAAGTACTCGATGACGTGAAAGAACCGCCAGGACCGGCAAGGTGGGAAGCTGTCCCATTAAATCAACCCGCATCGCCCTGGATAGAATATTGCACCCCAGGTAATTGTATTAATCCACGAGGTGGCGACGGACCAATCAAGACAGAATTGTATGCACGGGGTGGAGCCAGCTTTCCGTTCGGAGATGGTGTCTTTGGGGGCAACTTGCAAACAGGATGGACGGTGCAAGGTGGAGCTCGCGTCATCTTCTTCCCAAAAAGCCCGACAGGCGCGTGGTTTTTGGACGCTAGCGTCTCGCACATCTACAACGGCGTCGACAACACGACGACCCGGGCACCACTCAGCATCATAGTGCCGAACCCCGCCGGAGTTGGAACACGAGTGAACCTGGGTGTGGGTACTCCCTCTAGTTGGGACGCACCTGCACCAACCATTCGGGGTCTGAACCGAACGTTCCTGAATCTTGGTGGTGGGAAGTTTTGGTATCTTGGTGCACCGCCGGGGACATGCGGTACGAGTTGGCGTATCGGTGTCGATGGTGGTGGACGCTACGGTACAGGCAACGCTCAATTCTTTGAACTTCGAGACCGCGACGATGTCATGGGAGGGGTCTACGTCGGCGCCCAGGCTGATGTGTTCGTTCCGTGTGGTGGGTGCTGTATGTTCAATTGGGGTATTCGCACTGAATGGTCCTACACATGGACAGACATCCTACAAGTCCAGAACAACGCCGATACACAGGATATATTGCTGACGATGCACCTGGGTTGGATTTTCTAATTCCGTTGTGGCTCCCAGGTCCTATTGTCCCCGCAAGAAATACTGTAACTATCATATGTGTTCGTTCCCTTGGGACTTTGTCTGGAGTCCCGAAGGGACGAACATCTGATAGCTTGGGACGAAGTCCCAAGAAAGATTTTCTCACATCCTGACGAAACGTTATATCTAATTTACTGTAATCTTGATGTTTCGATAAGCCACAGGACCGTGATCTCCCTGGAACATCAACGGGCCAGTCGGAGCTTCCCGACCGGTCACGCCGCTCGGCGTTGGACCACGCATTTCTACGTTTTCGTGAATGACCTTGCCGTTCAAGACGACCTTCAAGAACTTGGCTTTCGAAACACGCTTGCCGTTTTTGAACCGGGGAGCCTGGAACTCGATTACAAACTTCTGCCACTCACCGGGTTTCTTCGCGGCATTGACTTTAGGAGCTGCTGCGCCGTAAAGCCCACCAATGTCTCCAGGGCCAACCTTCTTGCGACCCCAACTGTCGAGCACCTGGACTTCGTACTCGCCCATCACATAGATGCCGGAGTTTGAGTTCTTCGGGACCATCACTTCCAACTCGATCGTGCAGTCCCCGAATTTCTTTTCGGTGTATATGTCAACGCCGCGACCCTTGGTGTTTACGAGGGCACCTTTCTTGGCCAGTTCGAACTGGAATTCTCGGGGATTTTTCGAACTCAGACTGACCTTTCCGACTTTCCACTGGCTCTTGTTGCGGCCATGTTTTTTGAGCTTCCAGCCTTCCAGGTTCTTGCCGTTGAATGGCGTATACACTTTTTCCTGGGCGATGGCCTGGCCACTTCCAACCAGGACGGCCAACGAAACCAACACGAGAGAACCAATCACATTTCGCGGCATGGGTTTTCCTCCTTCGTTGCAATATCATGAGACAAGTGAATCCGCGATAACCTGCAAACCGTGATAACCCAGAGAAACCAGCCGGTCAACAATTTACTTCCGCGACCGGAGAACATCATGACGCAACAAGCCATCGACCTGAACTGTGATCTCGGCGAAGGATGCGGGACCGACACGGCTACCATCCCGCTCATCTCGTCGGCGAATGTGGCCTGTGGTTTTCATGCGGGCGATCCACAAACGGCATACGAGACTTTGTCGGCAGCGGCGAAACATCAGGTTCGCGTTGGCGCACACCCAGGTTTTCCCGACAAAGACCACTTTGGACGGCGAGAACTCGAAAAGACCGAACAAGAAATCTATCAAGATTGTGTCTATCAAATCGGTGCCGTCTTGGGGCTCGCGAAGGCTGTTGGTCTCCAACTCAATTACGTGAAACCACATGGGGCTCTTTATAACATGGCGTGTCGAGACGATGGGTATGCTCGCCCGATCATCGCCGCCGCTGAGCTGTTTGGTTTGGCCGTCTTGGGGCTTCCGAATTCTCGCCTGCAAGCGCTCGCGAAGGATCGCTGTCGCTTTGTCGCGGAAGGATTCGCCGACCGGCGCTATACTCCTGATGGAAAACTAGTTCCTCGAACGGATCCGACTCCGTTCATCACAGACATATCTGAGGCGATCCCACAGGTTCAGAAATTAATTCAGGAACAGAAGATAGAAACCATATGTGTCCACGGCGATAATCTTCAAGCATTGGCTTTTGTCCAGGAGTTACGAGCCGGACTCACTGAGGCAGGATTTGCGATTCGGGCGTTTGCATAATGATACGAATACTTGACCCAGGATTATACACTCTCGTTGTTGATCAAGGCCGCCTTCAGACTCGGTCACTCGGAGTTTCTGTGGGTGGTCCTGCCGATCGAACATCGTTCTTGTTCGGAAATGCTCTCGTCGGGAACTCACCCAGTACTGCGGCCTTGGAATTTAGCCTCGCCGGTCCAACAATCCAGACAGATTGCGAGCTTGGTTGTGTTGTAACCGGCGCTCCGTTTGAGTTGCACACGGACCGAAAACATTTGCAAGTTGGGACTACGTTTACATTGCAACCAGGCGAAACGTTGTACGTCGGAAGCACGCCACAGAACATACGCGGTTATCTTTGCGTGCGGGGAGGATTCGAAGTTCCGTCACTCCTTGGGAGTCGATCATCAATCGAACCGCTCACAAAGGGTATGGAATTGCCATGTCAACCAAGCAACATCCCGAAACGGTTCGTTCGATATATCAGTCAATGGAATGAACCGGACCTCCAAGAACTTCACGGAGAACGATTCCGACTGCGCATCCTCGACGGCGGACAAACAGACCTCTTTCCCGATGATTGGTTTCGGAATTCTACTGGTGAAGAAAAACTGTTTCGCGTCAATCCGTCGAGCAATCGAATGGGTGTGCGACTCGAAGGCGAGCCCCTTCAGTTCCGCACTGGAGAGATGATTTCCGAACCCGTCTCGCCCGGCACAATACAGGTGACTCGCGAAGGCCAATGTGTCATCCTTGGTGTCGATGGCCAAACGATCGGCGGTTATCCGAAGATTGCTCAGGTGATCAGCGCCGACCTCGATGTGGTTGGGCAACTCCGACCCGGCGACTCGGTTTCGTTCGAACGAGTTCCGCTGGAAAAGGCCGAAGAACTTTACCGCACGCAGCAAGAAGAATTGGCATATTGGCTTACTCGCATTCGTTTGGTTTCAGGGTGAGCCGAATGGACTGTGCGGTCCTTTTTGCATACATATTTCTATGTATTCCTACCTCTGAAACAACGTTCGCAGGAACCCACCCAAGATGCAAAAAGTCTTGCTGACCCCGACAAACTTGATCGACCTCGATGGACCACACCTCACGACTTTGCGCGACGCCGGTTTTGAAGTCGTCCACACCGGAATTGCTCGGCTCTTGACCGAAGACGAGATTCTCGAAAACCTCTCCGGTTGCTGTGCTGTCCTCGCCAGTTCCGAACCATATACCCCGCGTGTTATGGATGCTCACCCACAACTGCGAGTCATCGCACGTCACGGCGTGGGTTATGACGCCGTCGATGTACCTGCCGCGACGGAGCGAAATATCGCCGTCACGACGACACCCGGGAGCAACCAAGACGCGGTCGCGGAACATGTGTTTGCGTTGATGCTCGCTGTGGTCAAGAATCTCATTCCTCAACACGAAGGGACCAAGCTCGGGAGATGGCCGCGTAGTGTCACCATGAACTTGCGTGGCCTTACGTTGGGGATCGTCGGGCTCGGTCGTATCGGCAAGGCCGTTGCCGTTCGTGCTGCAGCTTTCCAAATGCCGATGATTGCTCACGAACTCTATCCCGATGAAGAGCTTTGCAAGCAATACAATATCAAGCTGGTGTCACTCGACGATCTCTATCGTCAGGCTGACGTGATCTCTCTTCACGTGCCATATACACCCGCATCGAAACATATGATTAACAAGGATACGTTGGCGTTGATGAAACCAACGGCCTATCTCATCAACACGGCTCGCGGTGGTTTGGTTTGCGAAAAGGATTTGTTGGAAGCGCTGCAAACCAGGCGACTTGCTGGTGCGGGGCTTGATGTGTTCGAGCAAGAGCCACCGGTACCCGGTCCATTACTCGAACTCGAGAACGTCGTCTTGACGCCGCATGCCGCGGGAGTGGATATGAGATCTCGCATGGATATGGCTGTTGCGGCAGCGGAAGCTATTGTGAAACTCAGTCGCGGCGAATGGCCCGAAGAGCAAGTGAGAAATCCCGAAATCAAGGGGATGTTTCAGTGGTCTTGATCGAATGATTCCGCGACTTTTTTGTAGAGTGGGGCAAGCGCAGCGAAGAAGGCTTTTGGTGCGAAGCACCGGAAAGGCTTCGGAGCAAGCAAGAAGACACCAAGCGAAGGCCCACCAAAAGAGGGAACAGGGAACAGAAAGACAATTGTGGGCCTTCGCTGCGCTTGCCCCACCCTACAAAAATTCACAAGACCGAGGCCCAAGAAATATATTTGGGGTTGATCACACAGTTATCACAAATCTTTATGACTCAGATTCGTTGTCATTGTCCCCTGCATTCATGAAGGTTCTATACATTCCCCAATAGGCAGTAGTTTCTTGGAAAACACAGATGTTTGACTGAGTCGTTGAATTGGTCTTTG
>CAYYUU010000239.1:0-8905 GCA_964474955.1 uncultured Alcaligenaceae bacterium
AGAGTTCAGCTCGTCGGCGATGACCTGTTCGTCACGAACACCGAACGCCTCCAAAAAGGCATCGACGAAAAAGCCGGAAACAGCATTCTCATCAAAGTCAATCAAATCGGAACTCTGACCGAAACTCTCGACGCTATCGACCTCGGGCGGCGACACGGGTTCACGTCCATCATCAGCCACAGAAGCGGTGAGACCGAAGATACCACGATTGCCGATATTGCGGTCGCCACCAACGCCGGGCAAATCAAGACCGGTTCGACGAGCCGGACGGACAGGATCGCGAAATACAATCAGCTTTTGCGGATTGAAGAGGAACTCGGGGAAGCGGCCATCTATGGGACGCCTCTTCTGAGAAAATAAACCGAAGTTCGTCCTGATTGGGGGGAAGACTTGAGGAACTGTCACCACTGGCGCGAGATCCATACGCCATGCCTGTGGTGACGCTTCTCTTCTCGGTTTTCTCTTCGGGGCGTCTGATGCTCAATCGCATATTTTTTGTCACAACTCTGGTCCTTTCCGTTACGCTTATCGTATTAGTCTTGGGTCTCCCGTGGTTGAGCGTGGAGACCTTACTACGGCAACCTCGGGTTCTTCGATTGGTCGCTTCGGACGTTGCCGTGCGGCGAGCGTGCCTGGCTTGCGGCCTTGGACTCTTTGCGACAGCCGTTGTGTTCTTCCGTGGCCAAAACAGCAACTCGCCCGAGTCGAAGAAACAAAAAGACAGCAAAAAGTCCAAACGTGCAAGGTCCACTCGGACCATCGGCGCTTAAGAACACCCTCTCAGGACGTTCCATGTATTGGATCAACGACAACGCCACGGTGCTGTATGTGCTGCTCGGTTTTCTGGCCGCCATTGCGTTCTTTTTGTGGTGGAAGAATCGCAAAAACGAATACCTCTATCCGGTCGGGGTGTTGTTGGTCGTTTTGTTGCTCGTTTGGCTTTGTACGTTTCTCGTCGTCTCCGATAGGCAGCAAATTCGGAACGCCCTGGACAACATCGAACATGGAATCGAGACCAAGAATCCGCACCTCGTTGTGGAGAATCTCTCCAAGGATTTCGCGTTTCGGGCTTCGAATGGGCCGGTGACGAAAAAAGACGTCGAAGACTATCTCTCGGGTGCGATGGAGTGGTACGGGAACGTGTCGCTACGGTTCACGCAGTTTGAATACAACGAGATCGACCGGCGAGAGAAAATCGCAAAGGTGACGTTCCGGATGGTGGCAACGAGCGATCGGTCTCAGCAACCGTTCCCCGCTCTTTGTCGAAGTGAATTCGCGTTTGAGAACGGTAAATGGGTATTGAAAAAGATTGCCTTCTTCAAACCCGTTGCGAACACCGACCAAACAATCCTCATCCCCTTCCCAAGAGGGGGAAGGTAGTCTGCCCTCCCAACGATACACACGACGATACACAGGTCCTTTTTTGGCCCCGAGTGGATGAGTCTGTTCAGGGCCAAAACAAAAAACGAGAACTCGGAGATGTCAGACCAAGCTAAAACTTCGCAGCCGATTCCCATTTATATGCAGGCCCTTTTCGGCGTCCTTGGCATTGTTTTCCTGGCCGAGTTGGTCCTTCTTTATTTCGTCTTCGGGGGGGCCAAGAAACCGGATGGAGCTAACCCAAAGCCGAGCGAACAGACCATCGTGCATTCCACCGTCGAGGTCCCACCGGATCTGCCTGTCCACGTAAGTTCCGTCGCGAACCGCCAGCGTCCCTTCGGTCATGGGTATCCCAGAACGATCCGAAACCGTCTCTCGATTCAGCAAATCCGCTCTCTGATCCAACAAGACGGACCCAGCGTCGTGGTGAATTGTTCTGGACTTGCTCGGACACTGGACGGCGTCCCCCTCCGACCGGGAAAGATCTACGGAACTGTGGCGACTGGGACTTACCCCGCCACACCTGACCCAACCGTTTTCCGAGAATTGCATTTTGCCAGGCTGGCCACAATCAAGGAGGGAAAAGCCGAGTTGCCAACGATCTCTTCTTTTTTCCGACCAACAAAAAACAAGAAGCAACAAGGCATTGCGCAACTTGCTATTCGGATCACGCTGTTTCAGGGACGACCTGGCAAAGACCTGGAACTTGGCACCTACGACACGTTCTGTGTCCTTCGCAAGACGGGAAGAGGAGCATTCCTTTTGCCGTCGATAGTCGAAGGGCCGTTCGTGAATCTGGTCACCAGTGACGACCCAACGCGATGCGTCATCTCGCTCTCGACCAATGTCCCGACTACCCCCAGTCTCGAACTCGATGGAAAACAGACGTTTCCCTCTTCCGGCAAAGGGACGACACACGCGATCGAACTTTCCGGCCTCGAGCCGGATCGTGCTTATCGCTACCGAGTAACGGTGGGAGATTTCACGACTCGCTCGTTTCCATTGCGGACGGCACCGAAGCGAGGAGCATGCGGCTTTCGCTTTGCCTTCGGGGGATGCAGTCGTGCCACACGCGACGACGGAGGATTGCAGGCGCACATGGGTTGCAACTATCAAGTCCTCAGCCAAATGGCTGCGTTTGCGGACCGGAAGGACGCCCGATTTCTGCTCCAAGGTGGAGACCTGGTCGAAGGCTATACGACCGACGTCGATGATATCCGGACTCAGTTCTACGGGTGGAGGCACGCGCTGCGTGGGTTCCTCCACTCGCGTCCGGTCTACCCAGTCATGGGCAATCACGAAGCATTGATCCACCACTTCAGCGACGGCAGCACGTTTGGATTGTCACTGGATCGTTGGCCTTACGACGAGGCGAGCGCCGAGGCGATTTTTGCCGAACAATTCATACTCCCGACCAACGGACCGACGCCATCGGATCCTAGGCGGCCTCCGTACCGGGAGAATGTGTATTCGTTCCAATATGGTTGCGTAAAGTGCATCGCCGTGAACACGAACTACTGGTACTCGAGTGCTCCCGACGAACACGGGGGTTGCCCCGGCGGATACATTTTGCCCGACCAGATGAAGTGGATCGAAAAGGAACTCGATTCGGCGGCCAAAGATTCTACCGTCAAATACGTCGTCCTCTACACGCAAGAAGCGGTCTTTCCGAATGGCAAGCATGTCCGCGACGGAATGTGGTACGACGGGAACAACAACATCCTCGCGTCGAGTTGGAACGGGAAGAAATTGACGAAGGAGAAATTGGGAATCCTGGAAGTCCGCGACCGATTCCTTCGGCTCGTCCACGCCCACCCCAAAGTCGTTGCCGTTCTCAGTTCCGACGAGCACAGCTACAGCAAGGTCCTGATCACCAAAGACGTCGATGTCGGCGACATCAAGAAAGATGACACGAGCAACGACGGCCAGATTACTTTGAAGCCGAGTTCCCGGAATCAAGAAGGGAAATCCGAAACGGCATCTCCGTTGTCCGACTTGAATCACCCTGTTTGGTATTTCGTCAGCGGCGGGTTCGGGGCTCCGGCTTACGCGTACCGAAGTACGCCGTGGAGCCGGTACTGGCTTCAACGAAACGAAAAGGAAACGAAGTTCATGTATTCGCCTCAGTCTCACATACTCATGTTCCACGTCACCGACAACAAAATGGGGATGACGGTTTACAATTTGTCGGGAGGAGTGATCGACGAGGTGGATGATTTGATGGCCGTTCGAGGAGGCAACGACAAAGAGATGATCTGGGATTGGTGGAGTTAATCGGATTACCGGGCGATGTAACCACCATCGACCACGAGTGTCTCGCCGGTAATGTAACTGCCGGCGTCACTGGCGAGCAACAGAACGGGTCCGGCGAGTTCGTCGGGTTGTCCCCACCGTCCCATGGCCGTGCGGTCAGCGAACGTTTGTTTCTCTTCGGGCGAAAGCAGACTTGCGGGCAGTTCCGTCAAGAACGGTCCGGGGGCAATGCAATTCACGGTAATGCCGTGATGCCCCAGGTCCAACGCACTCGCCTTCGCAAAGCCGATCAAAGCGGTCTTGGTGGCGGAGTAACCGTTGCGTTTTTCCTTCGACACGAACCCCATGATTGACGAGATGTGGATGATCCGCCCCCACTTACGCTCTTTCATTTGCGGAACGAGCGCACGGGTCAACACCATGACGGAGTTCAAGTTCAACTCCATCACTTGATCCCAATCTTCGTCGGTGATTTCGTCGATGGGTTGTGGTCGATTGGTCCCGGCATTGTTGACGAGGATGTCCACGCGTCCCATCTTCTCGAGCGCCGTCTTGGCGAGTTGGTTCGTCTGGTCGCGATGGAGCATGTCCGCCACGATGTACTCACCGCGTCGCTCAGTGCCCTGCAGAACTTCCGGGAGGACGGCTTTCAGAGCGTCTTCGCGCCGACTGGAAATGATGATGTCCGCACCCGCCTGGGCCAAAGCTCGAGCCATTGCCTTCCCGAGTCCCTGGCTGCCGCCGGTTACCAGAGCCACTTTACCAGTCAAGTCGAAGAGGTTATGCATCGCTCGTTGCCTTTGGTCGGATCAACATTCGCAGGGCATAGCCGTTGCCCAATTTTTTCTTCAAACGGCGTTCTTCTTTTCGCTCGCGAATGCGGCGTTTGGTTGCCTTGGTCCTGGGCCGTTTTCTACTCATCGTTATCTCCAACGTCGTCTATGAAAACAAAATAGTCTCAAAGGCGTGAAAGATGAATTGTAGCGATTTTGAGAGCGATCGGCCAGGGAAAGAGTTGAGAGTTGCGGGTCGAGGGTTGCGATTGTTGTTGAGCCACGGAGTGGCGACAGATCGTAGCCGCGGGTGTGGGGCCGAGGGGATGGTAAGCCACACCTCACCTCTTGCTATCACACCTCAACTCTCAACCCTCAACCCTCAACTCTCAACATTTTCTACTCGCGTTCTCGGAACATCGAAAACAGAACGAAGAGTCCGGACCCAAGAATCACGGCCAGAAGCAACAACCATCGGAGTGTGAAGCCCCACTGGTTCTCTCCTTGCTCGGGCAAGAACACTCCGAGGCCAAGAATTATTGGGATGGAGGCTGCGACGAATCCACCAGCCCGAAGAAGGTTCTCCATACGTTCGCGGCTTCGCCCTTGAAGGTACGTGTTCAGTTCGGCGGCCTGGTCGTTCACTTCCTTGAGTAACGTCTTGTTCTCGAACGCTTCCTGCCATCGTCGCCACAATTCCAATCCACGTTCGCGGTTGGTGATCTGGCTGAAGCAGCACTGGTTCTTGAACAACAGCAAGTCACGCAAGATGCGACGAAGCGTCCGGCGGTTCTTCGCCCCGGTGGTCAGCGACGAGATTGTCGAGAGCTGACCATACAACGTGAGCAATGTGACCCGCTGGAGTGTCGCCAACAAGAACACGTCGAAGTAGTAAGTCGCGTGGTAACTGCCAAGGAACTGCTCGTGGTACTTGTCCGAGTCGAACACCACAAGACATGTTCCCTCCTTCGAGAATCCTTGACGGCGTTCGCGGAACCACATCTTCTCCGGGTCCTGGCCGGGTTCGAGATGGTCCGGGGTTGTGGGCGGATCAAAGTGGATGATGGTCGCCCGGTTCAAGAGCTTCTCGGCTTGATCGCAGTTCTCCAGGCTCGTTTCCTTGTCGATGCAGCTGAACGTGTGGACCATCATTCGGTCGTCGTACGTCGGCTGCACCGGCAGCGACGTCGGGAGCGTGATCGCCGACGGATGCGTTGGGACGAACGCACTCTTGAAGTCCGCCAGGAAGTACGCGAGTAATTGCGGCATGACGACCTTGGCTTCGTTCAGTGTCAACACGCCCATCTCGAAATCTCGGTGGAGCGGCATGATCGGACGCAAGTAATTCATCGAATTCATTTGGTCGAACAACGTTGCGGCGGGGCTCGCGCACTGGAATCGAAGGATCAAGAAACCCACGCGGTAGCCAAACAGAATCAACTTCGCGCCTTCCAGCAACATCGGCCAGGAGTGAGCGACCTTATTCCGACCAGCGACGCAATCAAATTGGAAAGGCAGCTTCCCGTCTTGGAGATCGCCGAGTTGCGCGAGGTCGAAATTCCAGTGACGACACGATGTCACGGAACTGCTGCCGGAGGTCTGCTCGGTCATGGCTCGGTCGATGTACTGGCCCACCAACCTTCTCGCCTTGGGAAATAAGAACTGCCGAATGTAGGGCAGGAAGTAGTCGACTCGATCGGCGGTGTCTTCGTCGTCGCCTTCGAACGTTTCTTCGGCCCAGCGTGGCGAACGTTCCAACCGCGTCAACACGTCGTCGAGCGAAGTATCAACGAACGAAAACGGGAGCACGCATTGGGAGTAATGATCGACGAGGCGGAATGTCGCGATTTGTAGCCGGTGGGCGTCGTCGAGGTACAGCGAAACGCCGCAGTACGAGCGGGGACAGGAGAATTGAATCTCCGGCGTCGTTGGCAGGATATCTGTCAGGTCCGTCGTACAGATCGGACAGCGCGGAACGTTGTTGTAAGCAACCATGGAGTCTTGCATGTGAGATAAAGTTTTCGTGTTAGTGAAGTTAGAGACAGTGTAGATAAATAGAACGTAGGTTGGACCAGAAAGAGACAAGATGGGTTCGGGTTCTCTTGAGAATCGGCAACCGAGATTCCAACGGATGCTGTTGCGACTTTTTCGTTGTCTCCGCCTCAAACCGTGGTAGCATGATCGCGCATCTGACATATCTGCGATTTTTTCTGGGGAGGATGTATGCAATTCGACATTCAGGGCAATCCCGACGTGGGAGAGCTAACGGTCAAACTCGAAAACGACGAAGCGGTTTGGTCCGAGGCCGGCGCGATGAGTCGAATGAGCGCCGAGATGGACATGAAGACTCGGCTCGTCGGCGGTTTTTTCAAGGCCCTCGTTCGGAAGTTGGTTGGCGGAGAATCGTTGTTCGTTGGCGAGTACCGAGCCACGCGACCGGGGCAATCGGTCTCGTTTTCGCCTTCGTGTCCGGGCACGGTCTTACACCGCAAGATGAATGGCGATTCGCTCATGCTTACGGCGGGAGCGTATCTCGCGAGTTCTCCGGGCCTCAACTTCAAGACGAAGTTTGCAGGGTTTCGAGGATTCTTCTCCGGTGAGAGCCCGTTCTTCATTGAGGTCAGCGGCACAGGCGATTTATTCTTTAACGCGTTTGGAGCCGTGATCGAGAAAGAGATCGAAGGAGCGTTCACGGTCGACACGGGCCATCTCGTGGCGTGGGAACCAACTCTCGATTGGAAGATTGGCGGAATGGGTGGCTTCAAGCAAACGCTCTTCTCGGGCGAGGGACTGGTCATCAAGTTTTCCGGCCAGGGAAAAGTGTATCTGCAAACGCGGCAACTCGGCGGGCTCGCGGGTTGGCTCAAATACTTCTGTTAAATCAACGATTCCGACTTTCAAGGAGTAACCAGCAATGAACGTAGAAGTTCTTGGGAAGGGATCGTTTGCTTCGGCGTTGGTCCATCTCAATCCGGGCGAAGAGTTCGTGTCCGAAGCCGGCGCGTTGTTTCGGGCATCGTCGAATGTGTATATCGACGTCACGACAAAAAGTCGCGGCCAGGGCGGTTTCTTTGGCGGGCTCAAAAGGCTCATGGGCGGCGAATCGTTTTTCCTCTCGACGTACAGCATCATGGACAACTCGCCCGGAGAAGTCGGGCTCGCTCCGACACACCAGGGCGAGGTCCACGTCGTGCAAATGGACGGCTCGGTCGATTGGTTGTGCGCCGGCGGAAGTTATCTTGGCTCGACGCCAGGATTGCGACTCGACACTCAGTTTCAGGGCATGAAAGGGTTCTTCACGGGCGAGTCCATTTTCTTCGTCTCCGTCGCGGGGTCGGGTCTGTTGGTCGTCTCCGCCTTCGGTCGCATTAGCGAGATGGAAGTCACCGAAGACGAGGGGTTGATCGTCGACACGGGTCACGTCGTGGCATTCGAAGACACGTTGGAATACACGATTTCGAAAGCCGGTCGGTCGTGGATTCAGAGTTTCCTGGGCGGCGAAGGTCTCGTCATGAACTTCACCGGATCGGGCAAAGTTTTGGTTCAGTCTCACAACCCGAATGAATTTGGCAAAGCACTTGGGCCACTCCTACCGCCGAGGTAAATACACATCATGTCCATTCAATACGAACTGCTTGCTCGACCGACCTACAGCCTTCTCGAAGCCCATTTGCAAGAAGGCCAAAGCATCGTCGCCGAAGCCGGTGCGATGACGTGGATGACGGACAACATCAAGACGAAGACTTCGACGCGCGGGGGATTCTTCACTGGCCTCAAGCGAATGGTCCTGACGGGCGAAAGCTTCTTCCAGAACACCTACGTCGCCGAGGACGGACCGGGAACGGTCGGCTTCGCTCCGGGGAGTTCGGGCGACATCGTCGCCTATGAAATGAACGACAGCGAGTTGTATCTCGAAAAAGGCGCTTATCTCGCTTCCGAAGAAGGGGTCAAGTGCGACTCAAAGTTTCAGGGGCTGAAGGGACTTTTCAACGAAGGAATGTTTGCCCTGCGATGTACCGGCACGGGGCTCTTGTTCTTCAACTCGTACGGACGGATTCAGGAAGTCGACGTCAACGGCGAATATGTCGTCGATAACGGGTATGCCGTGGCGTGGGAACCGAGTCTTCAGTTCTCGATTACGAAGGCTCGCAAGATCCGGTCGTTTCTGTTCTCGGACCAGCTATTGCTGCGATACCGAGGCCACGGAAAATTGTGGATTCAGTCGCGGAGCCCTCGTTCGCTCGCGGCGTGGGTTTGGCCGTTTCGGCCTGAGAAAAAGAGCGACGATTAGAGCGTTCCTGTTGAGTTGTTCAAAACGAGTTCCTTTGGGGACACGCCCCAATCCAGGCCGGAATTGCTCTCCATTGAGGTTTTGCGCTTTTTGCGTGCGCTTTTTGACCCTTCCGGGAGCGTTTTCGAGAGGTCGTTTTTCGACCCGGAGGTTCAAAACACATACACAAAAAACACAAAAATACCTCGCCCTGATTTTTGTGTTTTTT
>CAYYUU010000240.1:0-8903 GCA_964474955.1 uncultured Alcaligenaceae bacterium
TTGGTAGTTCCGAGCCAAATAGTCTTAGGGGACTAAGATTATAAATACTCTTCACTCTAACAGTCCTTCCTTCCTTTTTCCCTTAAGGGAAAAAGGAAGGAAGGACTGTTACTTCGCACGAAAATATCGTCTGGGCTTGGCGTCCTTTTCGACAGAGAGTTGGTCTGCTTTGGCGAGTTTCGTCAAAGCATTCTGGATCGTTTTGAGCGCTGGTGTCTCGGCATCACTTGGCCAGTTCTCAAAGAATTGTTGAGCCGTCCAACCCGGCGTTTGGGTCGGGACGATCTCAAGAATCACGGTCTCGACTGTGAGCTTGGGTTTGTCGGGTTCGTCGACGGTGACTTGTTCGTACACTTTCGACTCCTCGTCAAATTCAATCGTCATGGATTTGATGAGGCCCGGCATCCGGCCTTTGACCTTCAACGTTCGCAGTGGTGACTCCTCGTCGTTGCCGTAATAGCTGAAGTCGATGTAGGCATCGACACTTTGGACAATGGCGGACGCACCTCTGGGTCGACTGCTGTTGTGACCGTGATGGTGGAGGATCAACACGGACGAACCAGATTGGGCAATCCGTCGGATGGCCGGAAAGTATTTGCCGACTTCGGCGTTGTCGTTCTCGCTTTCCATTGGGCCGAGGCCGCTGAGTGTGTCGAGCACGACGAGGCCGGTGTCCGTCAGCTTTTGCGAAAGGAGCCAGTCGCAATACTTGTCCCATTCTTTGAGATCGGGTTTCGAGGAAAACGGCAAGCAGTTCAGCTGATGGAACGGTTGGTAGTTGAACCAGGTGTTGCGAATCCACCAATATTCTTCCGGCTCCTCGCTGACGATGAGTGCGCGGGTTTTCGCCGTCGGCAACTCGCAGAAGGTCTGACCCTCTTCGAGAGCCGCCAACAACGTTGCGAGGAAAGTAGTCTTGCCGCACTTGGGCTTGGCCGAAAAGAGTGTGATGCCGAGCTTGGGCACGAGCCCTTCGACGAGCCATTGTTTGGGTCCGGGCTCCTGGACTTCGGTGATGAACTTGATTTTCCACGCCGCAGGTATCTTTTCTTTGACCTCCATTGCTTTCGGTTCTCCCATGTCGGCGGCTTGGCCATTGGCTCTCGCGTCTTGAATCTTGTGCCGCCACTCTTCGATCGTCCAGGGCGGCTCGCAAATCGGATTGAAGTGCATCAAGATAATAGCGAGGGCTTGCTCGTCACTCAGGTGAAAACCGTGGATGAGTTTGCACGCGATCTTGAAGGCTTGGTTGTGTCCTTTGTGTCCGGAGATGCACGGGTCGCACTTGGCGAGATACGCCTTCGCGCGGGTGACTTGGATGTCGTCGGCGTCCGGCACATCACACACAAAACTTTGGTCGTCCTGTTCTTCGTTCGGTTCGGTCGCCAGGTCCAGAATCCACGCGGGGCAATCACGCAGTTCGCCTTCCCACGGTCCGTACGTCTTGCCCGAGAGATGGACGCTGGGCGGGGCGACGGTGTAAGCTCCCTCGCCGAGAATAATGACATGACACTTCTTCGGCCCGTCGAATCGCTTTTTGGGTATGTAGACTCCTTGCGGTATGCGATAGAGAAGCCGTCGGCCCCCTGGCGTCAAGAACCCGAGGGTGTCTTGGTGCTGGCCTTCGGCGAGTTCGAAGTACCATTTCCACGCGGAGGCACCGTCAATGTCGAGGCCCACGAGCCCGGAGACGTTGCCCATGACGATGCCGATGTTGGAGATCGTCTTGAACGTTTTTTTCAGCAGGGATGGGGAAGGAAGATGGGTTTGGAATTGCTTCCACTTGACGATGGCACCCTTGCCAGGTCTCGTACAAGTTTGGGTGTGGCTGGGAGGACACCCCGAATGATCAGGCGAACAAAGCGGGATGACAGACCACCCGCGTTCTAAATACTCCAGGGCGATTTGGAGTCTACTTTTTTCCTCCGGCGCGTTCATACTTCTCAATCCCCAAGGCTAAAATTTCCTCGGCCTTCCATCGGATGAATCGATCACTCATACGCAATGGCTTTGGGAGCTTGCCGCACGACATCCACCGCCGGATCGTTCGGTCCGAGACGTTGAACAGTTCGGCGACGTCTCGCACGGACATGTACTTCTGTTTCTTTTTTCGGCCCATGATGTTAGTTCCCTTCGGACAGAAGAAGTGGAGTTGTTGAATGTAAGAATAGTGTACATGCGTATAGTTTCAAGAGAAATTTTGTGCGCTGTCCGGAAGTGTCCGGAAGTGCCCAAAGAACTTGGGCACAGTTTTCAAGAGTGGTTACCAAGAACGTTACCAAGGGAAAGTCCGGTACTTTCCGAAACTGTCATAGGTTGTAGAATAATAGGTTGTTCTGGATTTGATTTAGGATCGTTTGGCGTGGAAAAAGGCGGGTTGTATCGGTTTTGAGGGGTGTTGAGGTTTTTTTAGCGCCTGAATGGAGTTCAGGAGGTCGGAGGTTCCCGAACTGCAAACGAACTCCGGAGCTTGCGAAGAAAGACAATATTCTTGGTTCTCCGAACCCCCTATCTCAGCCCCAGTGCCTCCAGCACTAAATCACGCACGTCCGTCATCGCCACTGCATCGGTTTCGGGCGCCGATCCATCGCCGATCAAAACGGGGCGATCTTCCTCGGTGTTCATCAACAGACCGTGACTGCCACGAACCAAGGTCGCGTCAAGCGGGACGACGTCGAACAACGTTCGAAACCCGAGTTTCTTTTGCAACAAACGCCAAATCGCTCGACCTTTCGGCCAGAACAACTTGGGATCGAAAAACAATTCACACGGGTCGTATCCGGGCTTTGCATGAATGTTGACCGTCCGCGCGAAGTCGGGAGCGTTTCTTTCGTCGACCCAATACGGGTACGAGAACCATGCCTCCGGAGTCGAGAAGGCAACCAAATCTCCCGCCCTCGGATGATCCAAATGCACTTCGCTTCGCTCTTGCCCGACGTAGACGGACGCGACGCCTTTTGTCTGGCCGAGTGTCTCGCGAACGGCTACGACGTCGTTGGAATCTCGAACATACACGTGAGCAACTTGATGGTCACAAACTGCGAAGGCCCGGCTCGTAAAAGTGTCGAGCATTTCCCCAAATGGCCCACTCCGAACTTGCAGGAACCCCGCGTCTCGGAGTTCGCGGTTCAAGGAGACGGGCAAGTTGACCGGAACGTGGGTGTATTCATTGACGACCCAGACGCGTGCTCCGATTTCTTTCGCAATGTCGAGAACGGGAACGCAAGCGTTGTCGAGTTCGCCAACAAGCTTGGGCCAATCGCATTCGTTGGGCCGCTCTCGCTGGGTGTCGTAATCGAGATGCGGGAGGTAAACAAGGGTGAGGTCCGGCCTCTGGTTCTTGAGGATATTCGCCGCGCATTCGCCGATCCAGCGAGTCGAAGGTAAGCCCGCCATTGGCCCCCAGAAAGTGTGAAACGGAAATGGCCCAAGTTCTTTTTGGAGTTGCTCACTCAGCCCCTCGGGAGTGCCGGTGATGTCAAAGACCTTGTTCCCGTCGGCTCCATAATGCGGCTTGGGAGTGATGCTGATGTCGACGTCGGCGCCCTGATTGAACCACCAGAAGAGTTTGGCACAGCGAAACGATTTGCCTTGTTCTTGCGCTTGCCTCTTGGCCGTTTGGTAGAAAGGCTCGCCCTGGATGAGTCGATTGGACTGGAGCCAAAAACGCACTTCACCCGTTTCTCGCCAGAACCAACCATTCCCGACAATGCCATGTTGGTCCGTGGGTTGGCCGGTGAGCATGGTGGCCTGGGCCGTGCAAGTCAGAGCCGGAAGCATTTCCAGCAGGGGACGACTCCAACCAGAATCGGCAAGCGCCTGGAGTCGAGGTGCATGGGGAAGATGACGGCACGGCAGACCGAGTGTGTTCAAAATCACGAGGGGTTGCATGAGGCTTGAAGTGGGTTGGAGGATGCCTCTTCGTTTCGGAATTGAGCAACGTTGGACAGGTTTTTAACCTGTCCAACGATCCAACATTCCAAACTTGAGAGGCAGATCCGAGGGTTGGAGGTAAATTGGCCGACAACACCCCGTTAGTGTATGCCGCGACCTTACGACTCCCAACCGGAATGCAACCCTCTCGAATTCTCACCGAAGAGAAACCAGGTGATAAGCGAGTGCGTCGGTCGTTTGGTCCACGTGCGGTCCGCGTTGGGCATCCGAATTGTTGCCCGCAACGATTGTCCCGGCGCGGAGCGGTTCGGTCTTCGACTTGAGGACCTGAACGGGATAATGCAGATTCCTCCGAAACTGGTTCTGGATGACCCGGATGAGTGTCTCTTGCGTCGGCGCGGCGGCAACGGTGATCGCTCGATCCGTGTTCTCGAACGTGTTGTTTCGGATCGTTATGTTTCGCCAATCTGGTGTCGTTAGAGGGAGATAATCCTTGGCAACATGGACGATAAAACCCGAGGCTGACTTACCGTTCTTGACCTTGGCCCAGATGTGGTTGGGGCCACGTCGGAAGCTAGCCACGGTGGTAAATTCCTGGGCCATGCAACCTTGATGGCCCAGGTGTTCGAACACTTTCTTGCCGTTGACCCAGATGACCGCTTCGTCGTCGCAGCCAACAAAGATGCGTCGCATCCCGGGCGTTTTCGAGACGAACTTGTGATAGGCCAAAACGGACTGATTGTTCGCTTTGCCGATTTTTTCGATGAGGTCGATGTGCCCATTGTTTGACCGAAGAGATTTCCACGCTAAGGTGGTGTTCTTGGTTGGTGCTCTGGCCGGAGAAAAAGTGGGAATCTTATCGTCGTCCCACCATCGTGACACGCGCCAGGTCGCAATCGGCTTGATTTCTCCACGCCGACGTTGCAGCGGCATGGGAGCGAATCGGATTCCGCGAGTAGGACCGGAGAACACACTGTCCCGAATGGTCACATTTCCTACCGGCTGGCCAAACAACATTGCGGTTTTCCACTTGCCCACGAAGCGACAGCCGACGAATTCGACGTGGCTCGTCCGATCCGTCGTGCCATTCGACTGGAACGCCACACCCGTTGTCCCATGCCAGCGGCTTCGCACGAAAGTCGTATTGATGAACCGGATGGGCTGGCCCGGTTTGGCTTGGGCCGAAATGAAACGCACGGCCGTGCCGTTGACGTTGCGGATCGTAACATTACGGAACACCACGCCGGCGGCGTTTCCGGTGATCTCCACGAGAGGGCCATAACGCCCCTGGCCGTCGAGGATCACGTTTTCCAGAACGAATCGATTTGCATTACGAACGCTGATGATCGGCCCGTTATCTCTTCGAACTAACACCACGTTGCTGCCTTGACCGGCGAGCGTGAACTCCCCATTGTTGGGCAGTCGATTTCTTGCGATGACGAGGTTATCCGCGTGCCACCCACCTCGGTGGGAATGCAAGACGATTCGTCCATTCTTGCGAATCTTGTGGATGACCTTCTTGATGGCATCGGGGCTGTTGTGGTTGTTCAAGGCGATGTGCTTCGGGCGTCCGACCGAAGTTCTGGCAACCGCTTTGGGTTTCTCGGGCGTTCCCAGAGTCGAAAGAATGATACCTGCCACGACAATTCCGATGGCCAGGATGCTCCCGCCAGCCGCGAGACAGACCGCCAGAACTTTCGAGGATTGAGATTTCTTGGGCTTCTTTTTGACTCGTGGTGGCTCTGTGTCTCGTCGGTCTTCGTATTCTTCCTGAAACTCGCGTTCAGGTTTTCGGCCTGAGCGGATCATGGCCAAAGTCCTTGGCCCGGCGTCGGTGTCAGTCACGGCCTCCAAGTCTGGCTCGCGAACGCGATTGGGGGTCGGTCGGTTGACTTTTGGATCTTGAGGGACAGTGTGGGGAGGTTGGATGGCCTCCTTCCGCTTCGGCTTTGTGGGAGTTCCGTTGTTGGAGGCGCTGGAGTCGCGATTCCTCGTCGGCTTTCGCAGCCGATCGGATGAGGTGGGATCTCCCCCACCAAACTTGATGTACTTCTCGACCATGGAGTGTGAGTATCGCACCAAAGACAAGTCGTAGGGAGGCGTCACCTCCGTTGCAAAAATCTTGACAGCGCGGGCGACTTCTCGCGGCGTTTGGTATCGGTCGTTCGGGTCCTTGGCCATCATTTTTTGCACGATTGCCTGCAACTTCCGGGGGACCTCGGGAGTAATCTCGCGGATGGGTTGCGGCTCGAGTGTTTGGTGAGCCATGAGTTTTTTGGCGATCGACTTTCCTGGAAACGGGAGCGTCCCGGTCAACAGAAAATAAAAGACCGCACCGAGGCTGTAGATGTCGGCGCGGATGTCGACATTGTGTGGGTCCATCGCTTGCTCGGGAGCTACATAATCCGCCGTCCCCAATACGATGTCTTTTTGGTGGAGCGTCAGTGGGTCGGCATCGGCAGGAATCGAGACCAATCCGAGATCGAGTATTTTAACTGTCCCCTTGGTGTCGACCATCAGGTTGCCTGGCTTGACGTCGCGGTGGATCAGCCCAGTTTCGTGGGCGTGCTGAAGTCCTTCAGAAGCCTGGCGGATGAACTCGGCGGCTTGTTTGTAGGCCACGGCCCCAGACTTTTGAACCAACTCTTGCAGGCTAACCCCTTCGATGAACTCCATCGCGATGTAGCATCGGTCACAGTCCTGGGCAAAATCATAGACCTGCGTCAGGTGAGGATGCCGGAGCTTGGCACCAGCGCGGGCCTCTCGAGAAAATCGCTGGGCGATCGAGTTGTCGGTGAAAACCGTCAGCTCCAACAGCTTGAGGGCCACAGGTCGTTTCATGCTCGTCTGCTCGGCCAGGAATACCTTCCCCATTCCGCCTTCGCCGAGCAAATCCAGGATTCGATACTGTCCGATGAAAAATCCATCGGGTTGCCCAGCCAACAGCTGTTTGGCTTGATAGGAAGTCAAAACACACTGTTTGACCAGAGCCTTCGCAAGGGCCTTCGGATCTTGCTTGAGGGTTTTGGTCTGGGACAGCTGCTCCCGGATTCGGCTGACGTGAGTCGGGGCAAGAAGTTCACTTTCGCTTAGCAAATGCACCAGTTCGGGGGACGTGGACGGGGAGGTCATAGGCTCTGACTCCAAAGAGGTAAGGTTGGAATGGTGGGAGCACGCCCCGCGCGACACATATTCCCGAGGTGGGGTGGGGAACTTATAGTCGGCAGGCGGACTTCCGTCGCGCAGCGGTTTCGAAGTTTCGCTTCGGACTCAATCGGCCAACGGGAATTTCAGCGCAGGAACTGCGTAGGTACCATGACACACGAGCGTGACGGGTAGATTGGAGGTCCGTGAGCGAACATCGGTCTCGGTTCCTTGAGACCGAACGAATGAGGGCTCCGGACGTTGGGCGACGCGGATGAGCGTTCGTGTGTTAATCGGAAATGGTCCTATCGGAACTATAGCCCACAAAATCCAAGCAAGATGAATTTTTCGCCGAGGGTTTGAGAATTTCTTGGCCCGCTGGCTGGTCTCCCATCCAGCACAGTTGACGTTCTTGTGTTTTCCCGTAAGGCTTAGGAATCAGGGACAGTTAACACTCGGCATCCTTATTGGCTCAAGCAGGAATCGACCGATGCAGTTCTTTTTCTCCCACCTCATGTCGTGGCCCCATTTGCCGGACGACTTTGCCGAGAAACACGACTCGGCGTGGATTTGGGCGTCCAACGAACTTTATGACCCAAACAAAGGTCAAGCACTCTACCGTGATGCGATCAACACCCTGGCCTACGCCGAAGAACTCGGCTTTGACGGAGTTTGTGTTCACGAACACCACCAGACCGCCTACGCCGTGACGCCATCACCGAACTTGCTCGCCGCCGCATTGACGCAACGAACAACGCGATGCAAAATTGCAGTTCTCGGAAACGCCTTGCCCCTCTACGAACCGCCCCTGCGAGTCGCCGAAGAATTGGGAATGCTCGATGTCCTCAGCGGCGGACGAATCGTCGCAGGGATGCTCCTCGGCAGCGGCCCCGAGTACTTCATCTATGCCGTCAATCCGACAACGGCTCGCGAGAAATTCCGAGAGGCCGTTGAGTTGATCGTGGGATGTTGGACCGAACCCGGCCCGTTTCCCTGGAACTCAAAGCACTATCACTTTCGGTATGTGAACCCCTGGCCGACGCCATTGCAAAAGCCACATCCACCTATTTGGATCGTCGACCTCGGGATTCCAGAGATAGTCGACTTGGTGGCCAAGGGACTATACACATACTTCGGCGTTCCATACTTTCATATCAATGTCTACAAAGAACTATTCCAACGCTTCCGTGATGCTTGCACGGAACATGGCTATGAACCACATCCGGAACAAATAGGTTGGAGTGTTCCTATTTATGTTGCCGAAACGGACCAACAAGCACGCGCAGAATTCGAAAATTCTATGTGGTATTTCGTGAACAATATGTTCAAGGGTATTCGAACCTCACCACCGGGATATTTATCTCCGGAGTCTGCCGTTGTGTTGGCGAAAAGCGAACAGAGCTTTCTGCCTTCTCAGAAAACTTGGTCGCAAATCGAAGACGGTGGTTTTGTGATCTGTGGGAGCCCAGAGACGGTGCGGCAGAAGCTGGAGAATTATTCGAAGGAACTTGGGATCGGTGTGGTCGTGACAGGATGCCAATTTGGGAAGTTATCCTATGAGTTGACGCGGAAAAGTATGGAATTGTTTGCGAGAGAAGTGATGCCACACTCCCAGGAGGGGCACTCCGAATGAGAGCCACGTAGTGGCTTTACAAAACATCGAAATGGCCTTGGTTCTGAAGACTCTTTCATTCCCCAACAACAAATGCTCAACCTATTCAAAAAACTAAAATACGGCGTCCGCATTGTCCTCAGCAAGAAACGCGAACTCGAACCTATAGACATCGGCGGACGTTCGACGATGATGATGCACGGCGGAGACGAGAACGCCACGCCATTTTTCTATTTTCATAGCACTCTCGGCG
>CAYYUU010000241.1:0-8885 GCA_964474955.1 uncultured Alcaligenaceae bacterium
AAGTCAACGCCAGCGGGCGGACGGATTCGGGCGTCCATGCAGTGGGGCAAGTCGTGAATTTCTTTAGCGAGACACACCATTCGGCGGAGGTCCTAGTGCGTGGCGTGAACGCTCGACTTCCCGAAGACGTAGTGATTCTGTCTGCCGAGGAGGTCCCGGATTCGTTCGACGCGAACCGCAGTGCCGTGAAAAAACTGTATCGATATGTGATCCACAACGCCGAAATCCCCAATCCATTTCTTCGCAAGTACAGTTATCAAAGCCGACATCGGCTTGACGTCGAACTCATGCGAGAGGGGGCCGAGTTCCTGAAAGGCAAGCACGATTTCGCCTGTTTCGAGACCGAATGGCCGAACCGGGCGTCGAGTGTCCGCACGATCTTACACTTGACCTTGAACTGCGTGAGTGAGTGGATTTGGATCGATGTGGAGGCCGATGGGTTTCTCTATAATATGGTGCGTGCGATCACTGGGACACTCGTGCAAGTGGGACGCGGGTACTGGTCAGCGGAACAAGTGAAGACGATCTTGGAATCGCGAGACCGTACACAAGCCGGACCGAATGTTCCGCCGCAAGGGTTGTTTTTGATGCGGGTGACGTACCCGGAAATGGGTGAGTAGTTGTTTTGGAGTGCGGCAGCGTAGCTGACGCTTTGGTATTTCTCTTTGTCTTTGTTTTTGCTTGAGTGAGATCAGCTCGATAACGAGATCCAAGATGGATATACTTTCTGATTTCGGCCCACACACCGCCGCGGTCTTGGATTTGTTGGAAATCCTCACAGGAGGCAATCTGTTTCAATTCCGTGGGACTTTGTCGGACCGCTTCATTCCGGTGCCCGACCTCGCCGAAGCCGCACGAATTGCTAGCGATCCTTCGCGGAGTGAATTTCATTGGTTTGAAGATAGAAAGACGGTTTGGAAGTCGCCAGCAAAGCAGAGTGTTTTGAACACGCACCCGCAAGCCGCCTTGTTCCGAGCTAATCTCAGAGCACTCGAACCAGAAATTGACGCGTGTCTCCGGGCTCAAATGTCAGAGGAAATGTTCGCCGCGTGTTTTGATGAAGTGTATGAGGAGTATGTCGAGCTTGCTCAGTGCTTCGTGGCATTTGGGGAATCGGATGCCGTCGATGCCTACATTCTTGAAGCCTACCGGCAAGGTGGTTGGCCTTGCGGAGCTACAGGGCCACGACCCCAAAGCGAGGCTGAAGAATTTGGAGACCGGAAGATCTACGTGTATTGGGCTCCTGAGGAGTAATCGACTGCGAGGCGAACAAGACTCTGGCGATCGGTAAACCGAAACAACAGACAAAAACAAAAACAGCGACGTCGAACCGTCGCACTCCAGAACGAAAGCAAAGACAAACTACGAAAGCGGCAGCTTCCCTGCCGCACTCCAAAACGAAAACAAAAACAACGGCACACGGAGTGTGCCTACTACTAAAAACAGAAAACCAATATGACTCTCTCTGCCCTGGCCTACCCTGAAAAAATCGGAATCGCTCCGCTCGCCGAACCTCCACAGTGTGCGATTCGCGTCCCTGGTTCGAAGAGCATCACGAATCGGGCGCTGGTCCTTGCGGCGCTCGCAGGGACGCAGGCAGAACTCGATAGCGAAGCCAGCTACAACTCTGTGCTGACTGGGGCTCTCAAGAGCGAAGACACCGAAGTCATGGTCGAGAGTCTGAAGCGGCTCGGGGTTCACGTCTCGTGTCGTTGGGAAAGTGCTCAAGTTGGCGTGGCCGCGACGGCGGGACGATGGCCCAAGGATTCCGCCGATTTGTATGTCGCGAATTCAGGCACGACGATGCGATTCTTGACGGCTATGGTTTCGCTACGGCCAGGCAAATACCGACTCGATGGCGTCGCGAGGATGCGAGAACGACCGATCCAAGATTTGCTCGCGGCGCTGCAACAACTCGGCGTCGATGCCAAGAGCGAAGGGGGCAATGGTTGTCCTCCCGTGATCGTGGAAACGAATGGGATCAAGGGCGGACGTGTGCAGATCAAAGGGAACGTGAGCAGCCAGTTCTTGAGCGGTTTGTTGATGGCGGCGCCGTTGGCGACGGGCGAGACGATTATCGAAGTCGAAGGTACGCTCGTCTCGCAGCCATACGTCACGATGACGGTCGAGATGATTCGGCAATTTGGCGCAAAGATCGACAAAGACGGGAGCCAACGATTCGTCATTCCCGGCAACCAACATTACAAGCCACAAACCTACGCGATCGAACCGGATGCTTCGGCGGCTTCGTATTTTGCGGCGGCGGCCGCGATCACGGGCGGAGAGATCGCAATTCCGGACTTGAAAACACCCGGTCTGCAAGGCGACGTTCGGTTTCTGGACGTGCTCGAACAAATGGGGTCTCGGGTCATCCGCAACGTCGAAGACGTCGTCGTCAAGGGTGACCGGCTGCGTGGCGTGGACGTCGACATGAACGACATTAGTGACACCGTCATGACACTGGCGGCGGTCGCGTGCTTTGCCGAAGGCCCGACCACGATTCGAAACGTGGGGCACATTCGTCACAAAGAGACGGATCGAATTACGGCCCTCGCGACCGAGATCCGCCGCCTAGGCGGGACCGTAGAAGAACGAGACGATGGATTGACGATTACGCCCAGCCATCTCGAAGGGGCCGACGTCGAGACGTATGAGGATCACCGGATGGCGATGAGTCTCGCTCTCGTCGGCCTGCGGATCCCCGGCGTCTTCATCAAGAATCCCGGTTGCGTGGCCAAAACGTATCCCGAGTTCTTCCAAGACTTGGAGAAATTGTGATGTCGCGAGTGATCGATTGCCGTGGGGCGTTGGCCGTTATTCTTGGGGTCCTCGCATTTGTTTCGTCGGTTCCCAAAGCGTACGCCCAACTCGATCCGAAGTTAAAAACTCCCTACCGACTCAACATCGTCCTGCACTTCAGCAAACACCGTGTGCTGACTCCGGTTTTCCAAAAACGCGTGGAAAAACGTTTGTTGTCGTTGCTGGAAACGACGTACGGCAAACTCGCGAGAGTCCAGATTCAGACGCACTCCCTTCTTCAGGAAGTGTTGCAGCGTGGTCTGCAGTCCGCACTCGACACCCATTCGACACTTTCCGACGCAAAAACCCATTTCGTCTTGATCGATTACGCCAACGGCACATATCGAATTCAAACTCGCCAAGAAGACGGAGCGACCGGCTTGTCTCCGGGTCCGGCGAGAGAGGCCAAAACACGAGATCGATTTCAAGTTCCGCGACTCGCGGCGAAACTCGTGGATCAAGACTTCGCCTTGACCGGAACTATGGTCGAATCGAAGGCCGATGAGAGTGGGAATGGCGGGACGGCCCTGATGGCGATTCAAGGAAGCCGACTCGGCGTCGCCCTGGATCGATGGTTGAAACCGGGCGACGTGTTCGCCGTTTGCCGCATCACCAAGCGAGGGACGGGAACGCGGGCCGATCAACTCGAGTGGACGTACTTACGCGTGCAACAAATTCGCGACGACGGAAAGTGCGCCTGCGAATACTATCAGCGGTTTCGAGGATTCGGATTTGAGTCTGGACCGGGCGTTGCCGGATATCGTTGCTTGCGGTTGACGACCATTCGCGACCACCTGCGAATCCATTTCATCCCGCTTCGCGGACAGGAACTCCCGGACGGAGGACTTGCGGCATACATCGGACGTTTGGGCTTTCAAGACCAAGTGGCGCAAGTGGCCGTCAAAGAGCATGGCCGAATCCACATCGAACAGAAATTTCCTGGCTTGGGTTTCGTCAAAATCCGCAACCGAACGGAAACGTTGGCCGAGTTTGCCGTTCCGATCTTGGAGCGGAATTTCGTACCTTGCCGCATCAGCGTGAATCTGAAGGGAAACGATACGGCGTTCATTCGGTTCCGCTACGGGCGGTGGGTGCGCGGCATTTACGAAGGGTTGAACGTCTCGGCGGACCGGGCCTCGCGACTCAATGGCGAACTGAAAAAATCTCCGGAAGCGGCGTTGGTCCTAGCCCGCAAGGGCGAAAAGGACATGGCCCGAGCCCTCAAGCGACTCCGAAATCAAGAAAAGCTTTTGGTCAAGCTTGCGGGCAAGGTCAGCCCACGTCTGGACATGGAAAAAGGGGCGAGGTTCCTGGAACAACTCGAAGGCCGTCACGCCAAACTCAAGCAATTCATCCAGAGCCTCGAAACCGTCATCAAGCAAAAGCCGGAGACGAAACGGTTGCAAGCGATGGTGAAACGCGCTCAGCTTTTTGCGGCCCAGGGAGAATTCGGGGAAGCTTTGGAGCTCTACGACGACGTGTTGAAAAAACGACCCGGACTGAAGAAAATTGCCGCCCAACGCAAGATTTTGCGAGAGAAATGGCAACTGCCCGGCTTCGATGATCCCAGGACGCCACTCGGTCAGGCGCGTCGGTTTCTCAAAAACGTCTGGTCGACCCCGCTCGACACTTCTCAACTCAAAGAGAATCTTCCGAAGGCGAGGCAGGTAGCGCAACAGTGCCGAAGAAGGGGAGATTCGTTAGGACTGCGAAAAATTTTGTTGGCAAATTCAAGACACGGAGCGTTTCTCTCCAACCGGCTTGACGTGTTACGACGGCGAACTCCAACGGAGGACCTTCGGGCAGAAGTGGTGACTTTGCGAAGTCTCGCCACACAACTCGACCAACTCCACAAAGATGTGAGCGAGGCACTGCGGGAGAAAAGGTGAGGGAGACTGATTTGGTTGTCGTCATTGTAGGCAAGGAACGCAGCGACGAAGGCCCACCATTTTGTCTTTCTGTTCCATCTTGGATCGTGGCCCGTCGTCGCTGCGTTCCTTGCCCCACTACGAAAAAGCAACAAAGATCGGATTTGCAATTTCGTTTAATCAGGCAATCGCCACACACGAATGGACTTGTCGGCCCCGCCGGAGACGGCATAATCGCGGCTAAGAAACCTCACGGTCCACACCGGCCCGACGTGCCCTCGCAAGACAGTAAGTTGCTTGCTCGTTTGCAGATCCCAATATCGAAGCATCCCGTCTTCCCCAGCGGAGAGGAAGCGGCCACCATCTGGGTCGAAGGCTACTCCGCGCACGGCTTTGCCGTTGTGGGCTCGGATCGTCCGGAGGAGACGGCCATTCTTGAGACTCCATACCCGGATCGATCCGCCGAGATCGCCCGAAAGGGCTAGTTGTCCATTCGGCGAGAAGGCCACACAGTTGACCTGTCCTTTGTGGCCGGCCATGAGTTGCAGTTGCTTTTGTCTCTGGACGTCCCAAAGCCGCATGGTGTTGTCGACGCCGCCGGTGAGGATCTCGCGGCCGTCCGGAGAGACGGCCATGCAACGGATGGTGCTTCGATGTCCTTGCCAACGGATCACTTGTTTTCCGGTTTTGACGTCCCAAATGCGGACGTTCTTGTCGTTCCCAACGGACACGACGTGCGTTCCGGTGCCCAAGTATCCTACGCCATAGACCGGGCCATCGTGCCCGGCAAAACGTTGGACAGTTCTTCCCGTGGAGGCGTCGCAGATGCAAACGCCTCCGGAAAGTGTGCCCATCACGCCGTACTTTCCGTCGGGTGAATACGCCACGTGCAACGCGGGTTTTTTGTTCCCTCGCAGCCGGACCAATTCTTTGCCTTCTTGGATGCCCCAGACGGCAGGATGCAGCGGTCGCCCGGTCGGGTTGTTGGTCGCGGCGGAAGCCAAAATGCGCCTTCCGTTCGGTTCGACGTCCAAGGCCATGACGGCCGCGCGATGTCCGACGAACCGCGCGACCTCACCCACTTTGACGCCTTGCTGGTTGGAACTGAGGCGGATTTTCGCGATGAGGTTCCGACCTCGACGCAACCCATACCGACCTCGGGCCACTTTCGAGACGTTCGTGCCCTCCTTGAAAAAGTATCCGAACCGACTGCTCTTGAAGACGGCCTCGGTCTTGGTGTTCGCGTCGCGGACGATGACGATCCGGCCTCCGAATCGTGAGACGACCTCCACAGCCGGGTCGGACGTTTCGACGCTGACGATCCCACGAGAACTCCGGAATTCGAGGACTTCCGGATCACCAAAACCTTTTCCACCGCCCTCTCCCCAGAACCACCGATCCTGACCTTGCGGGCCACCTTTTCCCCAGAACCACCGATCCTGACCTTGCGGGCCGCCTCTTCTGCCGAGTTGCAGGTCGAGGTCTTGCCGACGACGATCGCCCCAGAACCAGTCGTCGGACTTGCGTTGCTGGAATCGTTGGGCGTGGGCCAAGGGGGCCAACACGGTCCCCAAAATGAAGACCAACGTCCCCAAGACGACGGCTCGGAAGAGGAATGTCCGGGAGATGTGAAGTGCCCAAAAAGACGGGCTTCGCGGCGGAAACATGAGATACGTTCTCCTTACTGTTTGTGGAAGACAAGTGACGCCGGAGGCGAGATCAATGCTTGTCTGGATTGGACGTTGGAGTGCGGCGTTGACTGCGACACGAACCAAGACACAACAAAAAACAAAACTGCCAAAGCGGCGTCGAGCCACACTCCAAAACAAAAACCGGACAGCAACAACTTTCGCGTTCCTCGTCACAAGAAAAAAATGGTTAACCCAACTCAACAATCTCATCGGCCGTATTGACCACATCAAGATGGTTCTCTCCAACGACGACCGAATGTCCCGTCTCCAGGAGCCGACCAAAACACTCGATTAACTTCGCGACGTCTGCCGGGTGGAGTCCCGATGTCGGTTCGTCGAGCAGAAAGAGACATCGCGATTTACGACCCGACGCGAGATGACTCGCAAGACGCAACCTTTGAGCCTCACCGCCCGAGACGGTGTCAAGTGGTTGGCCGAGCCGGAGGTAATCGAGCCCCACGTCGATGAGCATTTTCAATTTTTTCTGGATGCCGCTTTGTCCCCGAAAGAAACGAAAGCCCTCTCGCACCGTCAAGTCGAGAACTTCGGCGATGGTGAGCCCGCGATACGTCACGTCGAGGACTTCCTTTTTGTATCGCGTCCCCCGGCAGTCAGGGCACTCCGTCGTGATGTCAGCGAGGAACTGCATGTCCACGTTCAGAACGCCTTGACCGTCGCACGCGTCACACCGACCACCAGGTTGGTTGAAACTAAAGGTCCCAACGTTGAAATTACGGACGACCGACTCTTTCGTCCCCGCGAAGAGTCCTCGGATAGCGTCGAACGCCTTGATGTACGTCACCGGGTTGCTACGTGCAGTTTTCGGATGTGGCGTTTGGTACTTCCACAGCACCTCGCCGAGTTGTTCCGCGCCTTTGACATTTGCTTCCAACAAATCGATTCCCGTCGGTAACTTGCCATGTAGCTCTTGATAAATGTTCGGATACAGAATGCGTTCGAGGAGCGTCGTCTTTCCCGATCCGCTCGTTCCAGTGATCACGCACAACACCCCCAGCGAAATTTCCAGGGGGCTTTTCACAAACTCGCCAACGCTCTGGCCGGAAAATTTCAGCTTCCCCGAGCTTCGGAATTTCTTCGAAGGTGGTCGCGTCACTTCGGAGAGACATCGGGCTGTCACTGACTCCTTGGCCTGGGAGAGCCCCGCGACAGGACCTTGATAACAAACGCGTCCGCCCTCTTCGCCAGCACCCGGCCCGATGTCGACGAGCCAGTCCGCCGAACGGATGACGTCGGGATGATGCTCGACGACCACCAACGTGTTGCCCCTCGCGACCAGCTCTCGAAGGGATTCCAACACGTCGGGAATTTCGGCTTCGTGCAGACCCGTCATGGGTTCGTCGAGGATGTACAGCGCTCCTGCAAGGTTGGAGCCAAGGGCCGTTGCCAACCGAATTCGTTTGCTCTCCCCGATCGACAACGACCGGGCCGATCGGTTGAGCGTCAGGTGACCGACCTTCATTCGCCGGAGGTGGCCGAGCCTCTCTTGGATTTGCCGCAAGAGTAATTGCGATTGTTGGGCCAATGATTCCGGGACAGTGACACTCTGGCACCATTCGGAAAGTTCCGATACCTTCTTGTCCGAGAGAGTCGCGAAATCGACGCCGTCGAGCCGAACAACTTTTGCCTGGTCGTTGAGTCGCATGCCCTGACACTCACGACACGTTTCAGTATTCGACTTATCTTTCGTGACCCCCGTTCCGGAGCAAACCGGACACGCCCCCAGCGGGCTATTGAAGTCGAGCAAGCGAGGTTCGAGAGGAGGATATTCGATCTCGCAACGCGGACAAATGGTCGTTTGGTCGAACAGGATTTCTTCGTTTTCAAGCAGAAGCCCGAGGCGACCATTGCCAAATCGGAACGTCGTCTCGACCGTATCGACCAACACGCCAGATTTCACTTTTCCGGCAACGAGCCGATCCACCACGACCCACACAGAAGTTGCGTTTCGCAGTTTGTCGAGACCGAGTTCTTCGAGCTTGTGCGTTTCCCCGTCAACTTGAATTCGCAAGAAACCATCCTTGCGAAGTTGCTGCAACGTCTCTTCGAGAGAGTCGCCTTTGAATTTCTTGGGGAAAGCAACAAGGAAGCGTTTGCCGTCGTCGAGTCTTCCCACGGCTTCGATCACGTCACTCACGGTTTGCGGTCGGACGTTTTGCCCGCAACCAGAGCACACGATCGAACCAGTCCGCACGAACAACAGCCGCAAGTAATCGAGGACTTCGGACATCGTCCCGACGGTCGATCGTTGTCCGCGCGTCAAAGAGCGTTCACTCACGGCAATGGCAGGCGGAAGCGTTTCGATCAAGTCCGCATCGGGCTTTTGCACTCGGTCGAGAAATTGGCGAGTGTATGGCGAGAGGCTTTGGACGTAACGCCGATTCGCTTCGGCGTAGAGCGTGCCGAGAGCCAGGCTGCTTTTCCCGTCTCCGCTCACTCCCGTCACGACGGTCAGTTTTCGCAATAATATTTCGACGGCGATCGATTGGAGATTATGGACGCGGACTCC
>CAYYUU010000242.1:0-8881 GCA_964474955.1 uncultured Alcaligenaceae bacterium
TCCGGTTCGCTTTGGTCTGTTTGGTGGTCGTCATGGCGGTTGCTTTCTATTTCGAAATCCAGAGAGTATCGAGACAATCAGGGAGTTGGCAGATTTGGTGTACCCGCAACGGTGCTAATTACTTTGTACCATAAAGCATCCGCACAGAAGTAGCCCTCCAGGCCGCATCTTCGCGTTTCTACCGTTCGATGGTTTCGAAGAAGGCCATCACCTCGGCACTCTCAGCCTTGCCGATGTATTCGCGATGGGCCTTCTTCCCATATCGTTCGGAGCGGGAATAATACCCGCGTTGGTCTTTCATCATCTGTACTACATCTCAACTCTTTAACAGCTCGACGCCAAGGATCGAAACGTCGTCTTTGGGTCCCTTCTTTTGGCACCACCGTTCGACCGACTTGAGCAATAATGAGACGCTAGCCTCCAAGGACTGCTCCTTTCCGAGTTCGAGTACTTCCAGCATTCGCTGGTTTCCAAACTGCTCGAGGTTTTCGTCCATGGCCTCGGGCACTCCGTCGGAGTACAGGAACAACCGATCGCCGACTTCGAGTTGGATCGTTTGCTCGTCGAACTCCATTCCTTCGACCCAACCGATTCCCATACTCCCGCCTTCTGTGAGAAGTTCCGGCGTGCCCCCTGACTTCAGAAGCACGAGTGGTGGGTGGCCTGCCATGACGTACCGAAACTCGAGCGTTTGCAGGTCCAATATGCCGTAGAGCATGGTGAAGTACAGGTCATTCTGTTCGTACATGGGGAAGCGATTGTTCAGCTCGAATGCGACTTCCGCCGGTGACGTGACGGTGGGTTCGTCCGAACCATTGAGTTGTCGAAGCAACAGGGACGAGGACGACACTTGGGGAGTTAGAAAGCGACCAATCGTCACCGCCAGCAAAGACGACGCGACTCCATGGCCGCTGACGTCAACGACATAACCTGCAACGTAGCGATCGTTGAGTGGAAAGAAGTTCAGAAAGTCGCCAGCCAGTTCGTCACACGGAATGTACTTCCAGGCGAATTGCGCCTGGCCAATCTGGTTGTCCGTTGTCGGGAGCAACGACTGCTGGACCTTAGCCGCCGTTTCGAGGTCACGAGACATTCGTTGGTTGGCCGCGTCAAGTTCTTGGTTCGTGCGGGTAAGTTTTTCCTTCGCGAGCGTCAACGCTTCGTTCGTCTCGATCAGTTCTCTGTTTTTCTGGACAGCGTTTTCGAACGTCGAGATGAGCAGATTCAAAACTTGTTGTCGTCCGGACTTGACGGTGTAGCGTTTTCCGGCCAACGTCACTTCGAGTTGTTGGCCGTCGTCCCCGTCCGTCAACGGCGTTTCGAGCAGCGCCTCGACGCGAGAGATGAGATAGTTCGCGTCGTAAGGCTTGGTAACGTAGTTGTCGGCCCCACAGTGGAGCCCTTCGATAATATCCTGCGGTTCGGACAACGTCGAAAGCAGGATGACCGGGATCGTCTTGAGATCCGGATCGGTCTTCACGGCCTTGCAAAGTTCGTAGCCGGTCATCTGGGGCATCTCGATGTCCGAGATGATTAAAGTCGGGCGTTGCTCGCGAATTTTTTCCAGAGCCAGGGCTCCGTTCTCGGCAACGCGGACGTCGTAACCATGCTGGAGTAAATTCTTTTCGAGCATCTTGGCCTGGATTCGCGTGTCCTCAGCGATCAAGATCGAGACCGCGCCAGATGTTGTTGGGGGAGTCATCCTTTTAAGTTCTCCGACTTCGTTTCACATGTCGTATTATCGCGGGAGCCATTTTTCCGAGCGGCAAGACTCTGTCGGCCAACTTGGCCTCGATGACGGCTTTGGGCATGCCGTAGACAACACACCCGTCTTCGGATTGGGCGAAGACGTAGCCACCGTTGGCCTTGAGGTCTTCGCACCCTTTGACGCCATCGCGCCCCATTCCCGTCATGATGACGCCAAGGGCATTTCCTTGCCAAGCCTTGGTGGCCGAACGGAACAGGTAGTCCACGGCAGGCCGGCAGTTGTTCTCGGGAGGGTCATCCGTTGTCTTGGCGAACATCCGGTGACCTTGCTTGAGTATTTTTAGTTGTTTGCCACCGGGAGCAATGACCACCGTCCCAGCTTCAATCTCCATTCCGTCGGTGGCCTCCACAATTCGGAGTTCGCACATCTCGTCGAGTCGTCTCGCGAGTGACGTCGTGAAGTGGGCGGCCATGTGTTGGACGACCAGGACAGGAACAGGGAATTCGGCGGGGAACTTGGGCAAGACCGTCTTCAAAGCTGCCGGGCCACCGGTCGAGATGCCGATGAGAACAGCCTCGCACAGAGTCTGGGGATTCGGAGCCGCATTGGGCTCTGCTTCCGAGCAATCGTTTGAAGCCGCAGAGAGGTTTTGTCGGCTTTGACGTTGTGCCCGCTGTTCGGTTTGGCGAAAGGCTTCGATCTTTTCGGTCAGTTCGTCCCGCAACCGTTGTCGGTTGGTGTTCGGGTCACCTCCGGTTGGTTTGAGGATAAAGTCGAACGCGCCTTCCAACAGAGCATCGGTCGTGATTTGCGCTCCCGCGGACGTAAAGCTGCTAACCATGATGGCCTTGCACCGGAGATTGCGTTGCTTGATTTCTCGGAGGACTTCGATGCCGTTGAGGTCTGGCATTTCGACGTCGAGGGTCAACAAGTCCGGATCGAGTTGTTCGATTTTTACCAGAGCGTCTTTTCCGTTCCTGCCGATGCCAACGACCTCGACCTCCGCGAGTTCGCGCAAAGTATTTTGGAGCGTCTGTCTGTACAACGCAGAATCGTCCACGACCAAGATTCGTGTAGGTTGCTCGGCCAAAGTCGGGTCTCCCGAACAAGGTGGTCCCAGAGGAGATACTGGATTACTCGTTCACACCCAGGTATTTCTCGAACAACTGTACGAGGCGAATTTTCTCGAACGGCTTCACGATGAAGTCTAACGCTCCGGTTTGGATACACTCGGTGAGTTTGGCCTTCTGGTCGACGGCCGAGACCATCACGACGCGGGCTTTGGGGTCGGAAGCGATTAATTGTTTGAGGGCCTCGACGCCGTCCATCTTTGGCATGACAATGTCGAGTGTCACAAGGTCTGGTTTTTCTTGTTCATAGAGCGCAAGGGCCTCTTCGCCGTTCTTCGCTTCCCCGGCGACCTGCCATCCGACCTCTTCCGCGATGTCCCGGATTCGCTTGCGCATGATCAGGGCATCGTCTACAATCAGAAGTCGTTTTGCACCCATCGCTTTGTCTCCCCTGAAGTGTCAGGGCGTGAAATTAGTAGGCACACTCGGAACGCGAAAAAAAATCTTGTCCGGTTTTTCTGTTTGTTTTTTTCGTAGAACAGGCATCTTGCCTGTTCGTGCAGTTTTGGAGCAGGCTGGAAGCCGGCTCTACGAAACAACACAAACCCGACGTGCTTTTAGTTCCCGTTCCCAATGTGCCTGCTCCTTTCTTCCCCTCCCCCGATCCAACGCCTGTTAGAGTTCCACGGGATCACGACCCACAATTTCAATTTTCACTTTTCCGTTGCTCACGTCGAGGGACATGCGGCGTCCTTTTTCGCCACCACAATCTCGAGCGATGATCGGGATGCCGAGTTCCTTGAGCCAGCGTTCGGTGGCCTGAACGTTTTCTTCGCCGATATTTTGCGTGACTGTCGTGGCAAACATACTCGCACCGCCGGCGATCTTCGAGGTTAACTTGAGTGTGCCTCCCGCAAGTTTTTCCATCTCGGCAATCAAGGCCGGAATGGCTGTGTCGACAAATTTTCCCGGCGTCTCATTCTTGCCGCGGGATTGGGGCAAAACGATGTGGGCCATGCCACCGATGTTTCGTTTGCGGTCGTACAGACATAATCCGACACAAGACCCGAGAAGGGTTTGGAGGACACCTTCTTTGATCGCGACGGCCATTTCGCCCATTCGAATCGATGGTGTCGAGACCTGTTGTTTTCCGCTCACGGAGCCGCTTCACTTTCTATCTTGGCCTTAATCGGTCAGAGTATCGATCGCAATCGCGCCATCGATTCCGCGTCGGGAACGAACAACAAGTTCCAGTCCACAGGCGTCTCGTTGATGTGGAATTCCGTTCTGGCCAACAACACCTGGTCGCGGACCATGGCTTGACCCATGAGGGCGAATTGGAGCAAGCTCTCGGGGAAGTCACGGGCAAAATGCGGCGGCGACGGGATCAATTCGGTCGGTCCGTTTGTTGGCGTCGGGAGGACTTTGGCCAACGAATTGAGGAACGCACATCCTAAGATGTTGGTCGTTTCCAAAGCCGCGGACGTTTCCATCTCCCCCCACTCCTGGGATTGCCCGACGGATTGGTCCAGGAGCAAATCCGCTAAAGCGAGACCACTTGCGTCATCGAACCCGAAGATCAACTGGCCTGTTAAAAGACCCCTCATTTCCATCGCACAAAAACAGATCGGTACGCCTTCCGTGCCCAGGACACCCGTTGCTTGTTGGAGCGGTAGCTGCTCGACTGACTCGACTCGAATCGAGGAAGGGCTACCCGTCCACTTCGAGAATGCTTCGGATGCGTCGGCTGCTCCATGATGAAACGATCTTTCGAGCAACCGTAACTGGGATGGGCTCAACACATTCTCATCCGATACTTCCAACAGACACCTCCTGACGTTGGTTTTATCCCCCAAGCGGAGCCGGTTGGGACTGCAAAACCTTTCGAGCAGAACGACCCGACGCCACGGCCAAGTCAATCACCGCCGCCACGTCGAGCATCAAACACACTGAGCCGTCACCCAAGATACTCGCGCCCGAGAGCCCCCGTATGCTCACGAAGTTTTCCGAGAGGGACTTAATGACAATCTCTTCGCCGCCAAGCAACTCGTCGACCCGCAGTCCCAAGGCTTTGCCACCTGCTTGCAGGATGACCACGTAAACTGATTTGGCAAGCCTGGAGTCATCGGAGATAGGTTCTTGTGCCCCGTTCGCACGATAGGTCGATCTCGACGAGGAACGGTCGTGCGACGAATCGTGCCATTCGAACACGTCATCGATGCTGACCAGCGGAATGAATTCGCCACGTACGTCGAACGTTTCACGGCCGTGGATAGACACAATCTCCTCGGGTTGGATGGACACAATTTCGCGGACGTCACCGATGGGGATGGAAAAGATAACGCCGCGAGTCCGGACGAGTAAGCTGTTGATGATGGCCAAGGTTAGGGGCAGCCTGATCGTAAAAGTAGTTCCCTCGTTGGGAACGGATTCGACTTCGATGGTTCCGTTGAGGTCATGAATGCGGGTCTTGACGACATCCATTCCGACGCCACGTCCGGACACATCTGTGATTGCTTCGGCGGTGCTGAATCCTGGGTGCCAGATATAATCGATGACTTCGTCGTCTGGCAGTTCCTCGGCGGCGACGAACGAAAGCAAACCTCTCTCGATGACTTTGTTCCGGACCTTTTCGACGTTGATACCTGCCCCGTCGTCTTGGATGCGGACGTAGACGTTGTTCCCGCTGTGGGTGGCTTCGAGCAAGATGGTGCCGATTTCCGGTTTGCCGAGTTGGGCACGGATCTCGGGAGATTCTAACCCGTGGTCAATCGAGTTGCGGACCAAATGCACGAGAGGATCGCCGAGTTCGTCGATCATCCGCTTATCGAGTTCGGTCTCCTCTCCTCGAAGTTCCAAGGCGACCTTCTTGCCACGTTCGACGGCCAGATCTCGAACGACTCGCTTGAAACGATTGAACAACGGCCCGACGGGCACCATTCGCGTCTCCAGGACGCCTCGTTGGAGCTTGTCCGAAACGCGGGTCAGTTGGTCGATGGCTTCGCTGATTTGACCGAAGCACCGTCGTCCATTCTCCATTACGTCAGCTTGCTCTTGCAACAGTTCGAGTCCACTTTCGAGGGCCTGGACCTGGGTCATCCAATCGCTGTCAATGCCTGGCAGGGCTTGGAGTCTCTCAATCGTTTGCTGGACGCTCTCCCGGAAGTCCCGGAGTCGATTGACGACGTTAGCTTTTCGCAGTTGAGGCGTAAGCTGGCTCGACACTTGGACGAAGCGGGCCCGATTGACGACGAGTTCCCCGGCCAGGTTCATCAGGTTGTCGAGTCGGTCGATGTCGACTCGCAATGTCTCGACGACTTTGGATTTGGCTTTTTCGTCGGTGGCTAGCGTTTCGGTCTCGACCGTTGCGACCAGTTCCGAGACGCGAGTTGGGACGGGCTGTTGGGGGCGAGGCTGTTCTTTGAGGACTCGTTTCGGTCGGGGTGGAAGACTCGGACTTTGGCCATTGGTGACAGCAACAGGTTCGGTTACTGGAGGTTCAACCTTCTCCGGCTCAGGATCGAGAGGTGGCGCGGGCGCTGGAACGGTCTCGGGTTCTGGGGGGAAGACGTCCTTGGGCTGTTCCTCGGCGATTGGTTCCTCAAGTAGAGTTTCTTCCGGTGGGGCTTCTTCCGGTGGAGTCTCTTCAGCCGACTCTTCGACCTGGGAAGGTTGACCGCGTTGGATCGCAATCGAGACGACTCCAGCCACGTCGGCGGCGTTTCGAATTTCCTCTTCAGTGTGAGTCGTGTCGATCGTGACCAAGAATTCGTTCAACTCGTCGAGTTCTTCCACCTCCTGCATAGTTGGCTGAGTCGATCGGATTTCTCCCAATCCAGACAACCGATTGACGATGAGTTGGGCCTTGAGATCGACCAGTTGCAATCCCGGCTCAAACTCAATCCGGATAGCCGTGTGGGCTCCACGCGAAAGTATATCTTGAGTCGGGGAACCGGGAGACTCCGTCGATTCTTGCGTTGGTGCCTCAGATTCCGTCGAAGGTGGCGTTTCCTTGGGAGTTTGCGATTCGGATTCCTCCAGGGCGTGAAGTTCTTCGAGTAAGTAGCTCGCCTCGTTCATGCTTTGTCCGGGACGAAGGCGACTGGTGCAATTGCGGAGGAAGTCGATGCACCGGAGGACCAAATTCGTCATCGGTTCGTCGAGTTTTTCCAAACCCGAACGGAATCGTTCAAAACGGTTTTCGAGTCGGTGAGTGAGGGCCGTGATGTTGTCGAAACCCATGATCCCGGCAGAACCCTTGATCGAGTGAATTAGGCGGAAAGCCTCATTCAACTCTTCGGTGTTGTTGGGCTCGCGTTCGAGGACCAACATCGTCTCGACCAAATCCTCGAGTTGTTCCTCAGTCTCGTCGAGAAACATCTGGAGGTATTCGGACATCTCGTCCGGAACGTCACCGGAATGTTGAGGATTGTCACTCAAGGTATTGGCTCCAAGTAGATGCGAACAAAGCTACACCCAAGTCATACCATTCGGATACATGAGACGGCCCACCTTCACGCAGTCTCTGGGGCGCTACCAGAGGATCCTCCAATTGGAGTGAACGCAACTGCTGCCTCGAACGCTTCGTAAACAATTAGCCACCCTTGCTTCCCTGGCGGATAGGGACCACATAGTTCCGGTGGTCGTTCTTGGAGAAGTTCAATGATGCCGCGTTGAATACCAAAGGTTCCACCAGAAAGCCCAGTGTTCCCGGTCACCCGATCGACGACATACGGGAAGTGATACTCATAGGCCCGTCTCGGGTGTCCTTTCTCCGGCTCAACTGGTGTCCAATGCAGCACCCAGCCCCACTCGTACTCAATGCAATCCTCATCGACTATCTAAACGGCCGTCTCGACTCTCTTTTCATCAAGAGGAAGCCACTTGTTGGTGACAAGTTGTTTGGCATGTTCGAAATCGATTTTCGAAGGCAAAGGTGGGGCATTCTGAGCCCCTGGCTGAGGTGGTTGGATTTCCTCTAATTCCAATCCGACAAACGTCATCTGAGCAACCGATTCGGGGGTCATAAGTTGCGACCGGAGCAAACTCCCCGCACTATGAATGGCTCCATTTCGGTTGATGGCGCACACAATGACATTCTCATCGACCGTTACTTGCCACATCTCGCCAATTTGTTTCAGTTCCACAACAATCTGTTCCACCTTTCCTCCTTGGTCGGGCTTGTAGCGTGCCGACCCACTCTTCTCAAACCTTCTGATACAGAAATATCTTTCGCTTCTCCAAGGGGTTCAACATGTCGTAGATCCCTTCCGATGGACCAACGACCAGATACCCTCCTTCGGCCAGTTGTCCGATGAGGTTCTTGATGACTCGTTGTTTCGAATCCCGATCAAAGTAGATCAACACGTTGCGAATGAAGATGCAATCGAAAGGAAGTTCTCCGAGAGGCATCAACAAATTATGCTGCTGGAATGTCACCATCTGTTTGAGGTCTGGCTTGACCCGCCAGAATCGGTCGTCTTTGGGCTTGTCGAAAAAACGTCGGCGTTGTTGTTCCGAGACAGACTCGACGGCGCGTTCTTGGTAAGCGCCCTCACGAGCATCTCGGAGGGCCTTTTCGCTGATGTCTGTTCCGAGGATGGTCAGATCCCAATCACGCAAGCGGAATGCTTGTTCGGCGAGACAAATCGCAATCGTGTAGGGCTCGGCACCGGTGGCACATCCGGCGGACCAAATGCGGATTGTTTTTCCTCGTTGTCCGTTGCGTTCGGCCGTGAACAACTCTGATAGAAATTCGGATTTCAACCAGTCGAAATGTGGCAGGGTCCGAAAGAAGAATGTTTCGTTCGTCGTGATTGCGTCAAGGAAATGTTCGAGTTCGTCGGTCCCTAACGGCGACTTCAAGCATCGATAGTAGGCATCGAAATCGGCGATGTTATTGGCCTTAAGCCTCTGCCGAATGCGGTTGCTTAACAGAGCGATTTTCCGCTCGTCGATTCGAATGCCGCTCTTGGCGTAGATGAAATCACGAAACTGCTCAAACTGTCGCTGGTTGAGTTGTTGCAGTTCCACGAAACGTGTCTCCTTGGAGTTTCCGAAGTCGTAGGCACACTCGGGACAGGGAATAAATGAGTGCCCGTTT
>CAYYUU010000243.1:0-8871 GCA_964474955.1 uncultured Alcaligenaceae bacterium
GCCCCGCCGGAACTGAATGGGGCGATCCCGGAGTCCGGAGTGCCGCAAGGATCGCAAGAGATTGAAGCCTTCATTCTCGCTGATTATTCCGATAAGATGTAGAATCTGGCGACACGACGAACATCGCATTCGGAGTGGGCAAAACTCTGAATTGCCACGAGTTGTTACAACCAAGAGGAGTCGGAATGCACACACTCACGGTCCAAACTCGTTTCACATTCGGTGACCGCGTCCGGTTCGACTCACCGACACAGGGATGCTCAGGGACTGGCACAGTCATGTGGATTACCGTCGGTCCCGACCTGTCGGTGGATTACATGATCGAGTCAGACCATGACGGTCAAATCCAACCTGGGATTCTCGGGTCAGAAATGACGTTGTTGGAGTCTGGTGGGGACGGTGGGAAGTAGTCTTATCCATCCGACAATCAGAGACGAGGCAGCCGTCTCCTTGTCCGCTACCAATCGCCTCACGCCTTCTTCGCCACCGCGAGCACAACCACGTCCGACAAATCCGACTCCACAGTCCCGCCCGGAGCTTCTCGCGTGATGGCAAAACCGTAGGGTTCGAAGACCTTCAGCTTGGGATCGATCGGAACGATGACAGTCCCATCGGCATCGACATCGAACACACCTCCGTCGACGCGATCGACTTTTTGGCCCTTGCGTTTTTTGTCCAGGATCCACAATTGATACTGTCTCTTCTCGGGGTCGTTTTGGGCGAGCCCAGACAACTTCACGTAGCCCTTTTGTTGCTCATTGCTCCAGTAAAACTTGGCTTGGACATCGGGATACTTGTTGGTGCCCTTTTCGTTGATTTTGATGTTCACGGCCTTGGAGGCGAGGAGACGGTCCAACCCCTCTTTCGGAGTGAACGCGTGGTCCCAACGATTCCAGACGGCGATCAGGAGGCAAGCTGCTGCGACGATCCAACCGAGGGTGGCCCACGGTAGCCGAATCCGCGGACGCGAAGGACCTAATTGGCTTCTGGGAACGGGGAGTGGTTCGGGTGGCGGCTTGCAGATGTAACGCGACGCATCGTTCGCCATCCGTTCGAGCAAGTCCTGGGGGAGCGATTCGGGTGCAGGGCCGGAGTGTTGCCACACAAGGTCCAGGGCGGCAGCAGCCTCATCCAGGCCAAGGTCGTCGTACTCTGGAAAGCGGACCAAGAGCACTTCCAATTCTGCCTCTTCGAGTGGCGATAGCCCTTCCGTCGCGCGAGCCGCCAGCAAATCGAAGAGCCGGTCTTCGGTGGTGTGATGTTGTGAATTCATTCGTCGCCTCCTCCCACGTGCCCCGTGGACGCTGATCCCATTCCCGACGGAACGGCGTGGGAAGGTTTGAGGCCCTCCATCCGGGGACGGTCCCCCAGAAGTTCTCGAACTCGCATGAGCCCTCTTCGAATGTGGGTCTTGACTGTCCCGAGTGGTATGTTGGTTTTTCGGGCGATCTCGTCGTGCGAGAGCCCGTGATAGATGGACAATTCCAACACACGGCGTTGGTCTTCGCGAAGTTCCGAAAGTGCTTCCGCGGCTTGTGCCGCTTCGTCTTCCAGTTCGAGCTTGTCCGTCGCCGAGGCGTCTTGCGAAGGCAAAGCCTCGGGAAGTCCTTGCTCCTGGGGTCGCCTTTGGTTTCGTCGATGGCGGTCGATCAGTCTTCGTCGAGCGATCATCGTGACGAATGTCGTTTCGGACGCTTTCTCCGGATCGAACCGAGAGGCATTGCGCCAAACGTCCACGAAAATTTCTTGGACCGCATCTTCGGCCTCCTGGGAACTGGCCAGGCGTCGTCTCGCAATGGACCAGACGAGAGAGCCATACCGATCCAAACACTCGCGGACCGCCTGCTGGTCTCCGGCAGCGATCCGATGTAACACGCTCTCGGGCAAGGTCGCCCTCCCGTTCGTGCAACTTGGAAAATCTGTGAACAACACGAGGTCACCACTTTTCATTCTCGCCATCACTATCCGATGGAGACAACTTTCCGAAGAGGTTGGTGGTTTCCTCTCGACGAAAACTATCTTGTCACGAACTCGCCAACCCTGCAACGGTTTTGCTCCTTAACGCCCATGGCCTGTTCGGATCGTGGAGACGGCAGCTTCGAGTTGTACATGCTCCTCTCTCTCCAAAGACCTCTTCGTTCCGGACCTGGCTTTGGATTCATGGAGACGCAGGCGCCACCGGTTCGGTCGAGGAGTTTTGGGGTACAGTGGTCCGAAATACAAATTATACCTGGAGTTTCTCTTGCTTTCGGGGCCGAAAGCGGACAAAATTTAATCAGAATCCTTCGTGAAATCACACCATGTTATTCCAGCAAACCACGTTTTGGATCCTGATTCGAACATCGATATGCATTAAACCTCACTTAAAATCGTTCTCCCCTCTTCTCAAAGAATTGTTTGTTCCCACCGACCAACCAGGGGAGAACCTTCCAGCTTTCCCAAGGACCTTTCGTACATGAGACGCCTCGTTGTCGTTATCGTATTGTCGTTCCTCTGTGCGCCAGTCGTCTCTTTGGCTGCGGAGAGGGATCAAGCCGGCATGGAATTCTTTGAGAAAAAAATTCGCCCGGTGTTGATACAGCATTGTTATCGATGCCATTCGCAAAAAGCTCTCAAGAGAAAGCGACTCAAGGGTGGCTTGCTTTTGGATAGTAAAGCTGGGCTTCTCAAAGGTGGGGACAGCGGTCCTTCCATTATACCCGGTAAAGTCAAGGAAAGTCTGCTCATCAAGGCATTGCATTTTCAGAATGACCTGGAAATGCCGCCTCGGGGGAAATTGCCAGCAAAAGTGATTGCTGACTTTGAAGCCTGGGTAAAAATGGGTGCCCCGGATCCCCGCGACGGAAAATTGGTAAAAGTTCATGCTGGGATCGATCTGGAGAAAGGTCGGCAATTTTGGGCATTTCAAACGCCCAAAGCTGGTCCCGTGCCGGAAAACAACAATCCCCTCTGGTCGAAAACTGCCATTGATCGGTTTCTCTTTGCGAAAATGCAGGAGAAACAGGTCCGACCGGTTCGTTTGGCCTCGAAACAACAATTGGCTCGCCGTGCCTATTTCCAGTTAATTGGACTCCCTCCGAGTCCCAAGGAAATGGATGAGTTTCTCAAGGATAATTCACCCGATGCCTATAGTAACCTGATTGATCGGTTGCTGGCTTCGCCGCATTACGGCGAAAAGTGGGCCCGCCACTGGCTCGACGTTGCCCGTTACGCCGAAGATCAGGCGCACACTTTTGCCGTTCGCAAGAAAACCAGTGCCTACCAGTATCGCGACTGGGTCATCAAGGCCTTCAACGACGACATGCCGTTCGACCGCTTCGCCAAGTTACAAATTGCTGGTGATCTCATCGAAGACGAGAAGACGGATAAGTTCACGCAACTTGCCGGATTGGGCTTCCTGGGTCTCGGAGCGGAATATTACAAGAACACAAATGCGGCTCAAGCTATTGCGGACGAATTGGACGATCGCGTAGACACTCTCACGCGCGGCTTTCTCGGCTTGACGGTCTCTTGTGCGCGCTGCCATGATCACAAATATGATCCCATTGCCACGAGGGATTACTATTCACTGGCTGGCATCTTCAATGGCTCCAAACTGGTCGACGCTCCTTTGTGCAGGGACGAAAAGGTGCGGGCGTACAACGAAGGGCAAAGTCAGGTCCGCAAACAACGTGATGCGATTAACGACTGGTTCCAAGATAAGGTGCAAGGACTGGCCCAACCGGAATTTGCCAAAATTGGCAAATACTTGCAGGCAGCCTGGCGCATTCAAACCCTTCGGAAAAGTAAGGTCAACCTGTCGCTTGCCAAGATTGCGAAAGAAGAACAACTCTCGGAGTATTACCTCAATCGCTGGGTAAATTTCCTCCGCAGTAATAATGCCAAGAGGACCCGGTTATTGAAAGAATGGTTGCGGAAATCACCGACAGCAACCAACGCCAAAAAGTATTCCGAAGTCTCCATCCCAGCCGATGTTCAGGAGGCTGCTCACAAGGTCCAGGCCGATTTCCTGACAATCTGGAAAGAAAAAAGTGGCAGCGACGAACGGAAACGATCCAAGACCAAACAACAACTGCTGGATAATCTGGTGCGAAGAAATCCCGGTCCGTTCTTCATCGACAATGGGAGACTGGAACGGGAGTACCTGTCCAAGTCGGAACTTGCTCACCTCAAACTCCTGCAAGAGAGGCTCGAGAAGGTCAAGAAAGCCGCTCCAAAAAAATACGACGTCGCTCACATCGTCCGGGGCGGTGGGAAGACGATGCAGGTATACATTCGCGGTAATCCCAAAAAGAAAGGCGACTGGGCCGCCAAGGGGTTGCCTCCAGTCGTAACAGGCACCCGTTTACCTACCGACGAAAAAGCCGCAAAAGCTCGTTCCTACTCGCGACTGGATCTGGCCAACGAAATCGCTTCCAGTGACAACCCACTGACCGCGAGGGTCATTGTGAACCGGATATGGCAATGGCACTTTGGTCGGGGTCTCGTGGGCACCTCGAGTAATTTTGGCAAACTGGGGGACCGGCCCACGCATCCAGAATTGTTGGACTGGCTCACCGTCCGTTTCATCAAATCCGGTTGGTCCTTGAAATGGTTACACCGGGAAATCATGCTTTCCACCGCCTACCAGCTAAGCAGTGCCGGTGCTGCCCAGAACGAAAAAATCGATCCAGAAAATCTCTATTGCTGGCAATGGAGCCGACGTCGCCTCGACGTCGAACTCTGGCGTGACTCTCTGCTCGCGGTTTCTGGTCAACTCGACCGCTCTTTGGGTGGCCCGACGATTGAGTTGGACGATAGGAACAATCGTCGCCGCACCGTCTACGCAAAGATCAGCCGACATGACCTCGATGGCTTGTTGCGATTATTTGATTTTCCCGATGCGAATGTCACAAGCGCCAAACGTACCGACACGACCGTACCCCAACAGCAGTTATTCGTCTTGAATAGTAACTTCATGGTGAACATGGCCAAGGCGTTTGCTACGCGAGTGCAAAAGGAAGCAGCCTCGGATCCGGAACGGATTCGCCTCGCGTATCGTTTGGCCTTTGGCCGATCACCGACCGCGCAAGAACAAGCCCTCGGCGAACGTTTCCTGAAACTGCCGCTCGGGAAACAGGGTCGAGACCAACTATCACGCTGGGAACAATATGCCCAGGCTTTGCTGGCCACGAACGAATTTATTTACTTGGACTAATTCAGATAATAAGGAACAGTCATGAATCACATTTTTGATTCCTTGCCCGTATCTCGGCGTGAAGTCCTCCAACGTATGGGAACGGGCCTCGGCATTCTGGGATTGGCCAGTGTCTTACATCAGGATGGTTCGCATGCCTCGGAGACGGTCGCTCGTGCCGAGGGCAGCAATCCGCTCTCACCCAAGCCAACGCACTTCCCCGCCAAAGCGAAACGTGTCATTCATCTATTCATGAATGGTGGTCCGTCTCAAGTCGACACGTTCGACCCGAAACCAGCTCTGGAACGATATCATGGCCAGAGGCCGCCGGGTGCTGATTTGCGGACCGAACGACGGACCGGTGGATTGTTCAAATCTCCCTTTCGGTTCCGCCGTTGTGGTCAGTCCGGGATTGAAGTCAGTGAAATCTTTCCCGAAATCGGCCAATGTATTGACGACATGTGTGTCATTCGCTCCATGCACACCGACGTACCCAACCACGAGCCTTCCTTGTTAATGATGACGTGCGGCAACACCCAACCAATCCGGCCAAGCATGGGCTCTTGGCTGTGTTATGGTTTGGGTACCGAAAACCAAAATCTTCCGGGGTTCATGGTTCTGTGTCCGGGTAATCCCGTGGTTGGTCCGCAATTGTGGGGAAATAGTTTTCTACCCGGCATTTATCAGGGATCGCACATTCGCAACATGGACCCACGCCGCGCAGTCGAGCACATCCATAATCGCCATCTCACACGACAGTCTCAGCGACAACAACTCGATCTCATCAACGGGCTCAATCGCATCCACCAACAACAACGCCCTCGAGACAATCAACTCGACTCGCGTATTCAATCCCTGGAGATGGCGTTTCGCATGCAGACCGAAGCCCAGCAGGCCTTCGATCTGACTCGCGAGACCCGAACTACACGCGCCCAATATGGCAGTGGCTACTTCAGTGATGCTTGTCTAGTGGCCCGAAGGTTGGTCGAACGTGGCGTCCGCATGGTGCAGGTCTTTTATGGCAGCGGCCAACCCTGGGACGACCACGGCAACATTGAAAATGGCCATCGTTCCAAGGCCCGCAGCAGCGATAAACCGGTCGCGGCACTCCTTCGGGACCTGAAACAACGCGGACTTCTGGAAGATACTTTGGTGCTCTGGGGCGGGGAATTTGGCCGGACCCCCACTTCCGAAGGGCAAAACGGAAGGGACCATAACAACCATGGTTTCACCGTGTGGATGGCCGGCGGCGGCGTCCGCGGCGGTATGGTCTATGGCGCGACGGACGAATTTGGGTTCGCAGCCAGAGAAAACAAAGTGCACGTGCATGACCTCCACGCCACGATTCTCAGTCTCATGGGCATCAACCATGAACGGCTCACGTACCGCTACAGCGGTCGCGATTTCCGCCTCACTGATGTCCACGGTCGCGTCGTTCAGGAGGTCATGGCCTAGAGCGGATTGCAAACGGGTGTAGCGTTTTTTTCAAAGTCCCTTGCGGGGCGAGGGACTTTGAAAAACCGGACATTCATTTCTGTGGCGTTCCACGGGGCAGTCGCATGGATACGTGTCACATATGGGACGAGTTGCTTTTCTCGCGTGCAGACCCTTTGCATTGCAGGCTTCGCTTGCGGGCGAAATGACGCCAAACATAAAAAACTTTTCGCTCCGCGAAAAGCAACCTTCCAAACGACCACAAATGCGATACTTCTTCATTCGACTGCGCACCTCAGTTCGAACTCTTCTTCAAAATCGCATCGACGACCCAGCAGCCTCGGGCGTGGAATTGGTCTCGTCGACAGTGGGCGAGAATTTCTTCGTCGCAACCAGCTTCTTCGAGAGCGTCGCCGAGAATGGGAACCTTCGCGAATTCATTCTCGCGGTAGATATGCTCAGCGATAGAAGTCGTTATGTCCGTTCTCGGTGGGGTTGGGACCGGTAGCTCTGTGAGGGTATCCCGAAAGACATCGCGGAACAGGTCGGCGATGGCGAGAGAGGCCGACGACTTGACTTGCGGCACGACGTGACCGCCGATGGGCTCTCCGACTGCCGACATTTTGTTGAGAAGGTAAGCCGGGAAGGCATACAGAACGTAGTCGGTGGTTCGGGACGCGGCCTCATCGGGAGATTTTGCCAACGCCCAGGACACGGCGACTTTTGCCTGGCCCCGTGCGTGGGTTGCGATTGGGTTCGGATTTAACGACAGATCAAGCGATCGTTGCCTTGCTTGTTGGAGTTCGTTCGGAGTCGATTCGCCATCGGCGAACAACTCCGCGATCGTCAACAATTCCCGCATCTCGTCGGTCAAGCATTCACCAATGAGCCGACACGCACCGGCTGCAAAAAGTCGCAACTTTCGAGGACTCGGCTTGCCGGGAGAATGACGCAACAGAATTCTCGGATCCTCGCAGGTGTTCCAATCGATCTCTTTCATGAAACGTCCTTCCTCTCAGTCTTTCGCAAGGATCAAGTCCAGGACCCAGCATCCTCGAAAATGTACAGTCGGTCTACGGCAGTGGTCGAGGATTTCTTCGTCATCGCAACCAGCCTCTTCCATCGCGTCCGCGAGGATTGGCATCTTGTCGAACTCACGGGTTTCGTAAATCTGCCCGGCGACCGACAGGACAGCTTGCGTTTGTGGGGTAATGAGAACCTCGCGGCACGGATTCGGCACTATCTCGCGCAGAACGCCTTCGATCGTCTTCGACGCAGCGACTCCCGCATCTTCATAGTCCGCCGAAGTCGAACCTTCCCGAATGTTCCAATAGTATTGCTGCAACGCAAACCGAACGTATGCCAATGCCTCAGCAGCGGCCTTCGCTGGAGATTTTGCCAACGACCAAGAGACCGCCGCCTTCGCCGAACCACGGGCATGGGCGGTGACAGGATCTGGGTGCCATCCCGCATCGATCGCTTGTTGACGTGCGAGTTTGCGTAAGGTCCCGGCGATCTGGCCCTCTGCGACGCCTTCCGCGACGTCGATCAACTTTCGCGTCTCGTCGATCAAGCAATCCTCAAGGAGTCGACACCAGGCGACCGCGAGCAACCGGAGTTTGCGATCGCTCCCTGGGGCCCAATGCTCCAGCAAGAGTGAAGCATCTCGACAAGTCTCCCATGCGTGTTTGTCCATCGATGTTCTCGATTACGATTTGCCCAACACGACATCCAAAACCCAGCACCCTCGCCCGTGTTCCCTTTCTGATCGACAATGCTCAAGAACATCAGGTTCAGAACATCCGGATTCTTCGAGGGCATCGGCCAGCAACGGCATTTCGTCAAAAACTCGGTTTTGGTACATTGTGCTTGCGATCCGCCGGACGTCTTCGTTACAAGAAGTTGGATCCACTACGGCTGGCGTGCCGGGCGGCTGGAAATGCTCTCGGACGAGGTCGGCGAAAAAACCGAATGTATCGAACCCCCAGGCTTGTTCGCCAAGGGGGAGTTCACCCTCATCGGCTTCGTCGAAACAACGCTTCATCGTTTCGGGATCGAACCGCGAGTTGTTGATGGCGTGGATACGTTCCATCACTTTACCAGGGTCATGCCAGACGGTTTTCAGTTGCCGCCCTTCGAAATCTCCCCTTCCCAGGCGGGCGATAGAATAATACGTGCTCCGTGTTAGCTCCGCGGTCAGTTGGTCAAACGAGGGTTCATTCGGAGTGGTCGTGTGCAACTGTGTGAGTCGAACGAGGGAT
>CAYYUU010000244.1:0-6187 GCA_964474955.1 uncultured Alcaligenaceae bacterium
GCATCAACTCGAATTTTGTTTTCGTGAAGTAGGGTCTTATAGGCTAACGTGAACGAAGGCGGTTGAGAAGGATTTATTGAGACCAGTGGAACTAACGTCACCAATCTTTCTTCGGACGTTGTCCCAAGCGCTCAAACGGTCGTCCCTTCAGGACTTTGTCTGAAGTCCTGAAAGGACGACAATCTGAGAGCTTGGGACAACGTCCCAAGTGGAAAGTTGTAACATTCCTTCGACTGGCCTCAACACTAACGTTGAAAGGCGACTCTCCAAACTTGTCGTTGCGATTGAGAACGTCTACACTCTACTCTTTAAGGCGAGCCATTTTCCGTTTCCACCCAACTACAGAAAGACGCAGACATGACGGTCGATTGGAAAGGCGTGTATCCTGCCGCCACGACGCAATTCAACTCAGACGAATCCTTGAACCTGGAAGAAACGGCCCGCAATGCCGAGTGTCTTTTCGAGGCGGGCGTGCACGGTCTGATCATGCTCGGAACGGTCGGCGAAAATTGTTCGCTGGCGTACCAAGAGAAAATCGACGTCCTCAAGGCGACCGTCGAGAAGATCGCCGGGCGGGTTCCCGTTCTCACCGGTGTGGCCGAATGCACCACTCGTCTTGCCTGTCAATTTGCCGAAGACGCCAAGAAAGCGGGCGTCGATGGACTGATGGTCTTGCCCGGCATGGTCTATAAATCAGACCCACGCGAAACGATCGCTCATTTTCGCGCCGTCGCGAAGGCCACGGACTTACCCATTATGTGTTACAACAATCCCATCGCCTACGGAGTGGATATCACTCCAGAGATGTTTGCCGAGATGGCCGACGAACCCAATTTTGTGGCCATTAAGGAATCCTCGGAAAACGTCCGCCGCATCACCGATCTGAAAAATATATGTGGCGAGCGCTACTTGCTTTTCTGTGGTGTCGATGACCTTGCTCTCGAAAGTGTGATGCTTGGGGCGATTGGTTGGGTGTCCGGATTGGTCAATGCGTTCCCTGCCGAGAATCGATTGTTGTGGGACCTCGCTACAAGCGGCCGGTACGAAGATGCTGTAGAGGTCTATCGGTGGTACACTCCGTTGCTACATTTGGACACGCTGCCGAAGTTGGTGCAGTACATCAAACTTGCTGCGGCTGAGACCGGTTTTGGTTCCGAAGTTACCCGCGCCCCCAGACTGAAGCTAGAAGGCGAAGAACGAGAGAAGATCTTGGCTTTGATCCGAAAAGCCATCGAAACAAGGCCGAAGCTGGTAGGTGTTTAAGTCGTCCAAAATGTTATGGCTAATGTAGGGTGTGACAAGCGCAGCGTAGGCACACCATTGTCTTTTGGGTGTGCCATCGTCGCTTCGCTCCCTGTCATACCCTACAAGAAACGAATTCACAATTTCGCCGTTCGTCGGCCAAACATCTAAGGCCGCACTTCATGGTTATCTCCATCTCGAACTCCATCCAAGTCATCGACTCCCACACAGGCGGCGAACCTACTCGCGTCGTGATCGCTGGTGGTCCCGATCTTGGAACCGGTCCGCTTTCGGAACGGAGAAACCAATTCCGAGAACGATATGATGAGTTCCGGTCTGCCGTCGTCAATGAACCTCGTGGGTCGGATGTGATGGTTGGCGCATTATTATGCGAGCCGACGGATTCATCATGTGTCGCTGGAGTGATCTTTTTCAATAATATTGGCTATCTTGGAATGTGTGGGCATGGAACGATGGGTGTGGCTGTCACACTCAGTCATCTTGAACGTATTGAGCCCGGTGTCCATCGATTAGAAACTCCAGTCGGTATCGTTACATTCGAGTTGCATGATTCGAACACCGTCACAATCGAAAACGTGCCAAGTTATCGCCTCGCGAAAGACGTTCCAGTCCAGGTCGATGGTATCGGGACTCTCCATGGTGATGTTGCCTGGGGTGGAAACTGGTTCTATTTAGTTTCGGATCACGGCGAAGAACTAGCTCTTTCGAATGTGGATCGTCTCACCGACCTTACGTGGAAAATTCGCAAAGCCCTCGTTACTCAGGGGATAACCGGGCACAATGGAGCCGAGATTGATCACATAGAACTCTTCGGGCCGCCAAGTAGTTCCAATGCAGACAGCCGGAATTTTGTCCTGTGTCCAGGGAAAGCCTATGATCGTTCACCCTGCGGGACGGGGACGAGTGCCAAACTTGCGTGTCTGTACGACGATGGCAAAATAAAAGAGGGTGATATCTGGCGACAAGAAAGCATCACGGGAAGTATTTTCAAAGGAACTATTCGAGTCGAAGGTGAGAAATTGATTCCACGCTTGACTGGAACCGCATATATATGTGCTGAATCCACGTTGATCTTTGAATCGGATGATCCACTGCGAACAGGTATTCGTTCATGAGTAATACTGCGAAAGATGTCGTGATTGTCGGCGGCGGCGTGATTGGGACATCGTGCGCCTATTATCTTTCGTCATCGGGTTGGAATGTGACGCTGTTGGAGCGGAATCCATTTGGCGTTGGTTGTTCGTATGGAAACTGTGGTGTTGTGACTCCGAGTCATGTGCTCCCGTTGACGGTTCCAGGAGCCTGGCGCACAGCTTTGGGAAGTCTGTTCTCGCCGGATTCGGCGTTTCGAGTGAAGCCGCGATTCGATTTGTCATTGTGGAGTTGGCTGCTGCAGTTTACTCGTCGATGTAATCGTTCGGACATGATGAAAGCGGGACATGCGATTCAGCCCTTGCTGAATACATCGAGGAACCTATATGAGGAACTGATAGAAACCGAATCCCTCGATTGTGAGTGGGAGACCAACGGCCTCTTGTTTGCATTTCAGACCGAGGTCGGCTTTGAGCACTACGCCAAGACAAATCAGCTGCTCACCGAATCGTTCAACATGCCTGCCGTCCGATACGATGCATCGGAGTTGGCAGTTCTTGAGCCCGCTCTGAAAGAAGGATTGGCCGGAGCATTTCATTACGAACTCGATGCCCAAATGCGTCCGGATAAACTTCTCTCTTCGTGGCGTGACGTGTTGCGAAACCGTGGCGTCCAATTAATCGAGAACTGTGAACTTCAGAGTATCGAACGAGATGGAGAGCAGGCGAAAGTTCTCAAGACGTCGCAGGGTGAGATGACCGCGAAGAACTATGTAATCGCGACCGGAGCTTTGACGCCTCTCTTAAATCGCGAACTCGGGTGCAAGATTCCGATTAAACCGGGAAAAGGATATTCCATCACAATGTCGCGCCCGGCTATCTGTCCAAAATATCCAATTCTATTCGAGGAGCATCACGTCGCCGTCACCCCATTTCATTCGGGATATCGGATCGGTTCGATGATGGAGTTCGCGGGCTATGACGATAAACTCGACCTGCGACGGTTAGACATTCTCAAACGTGGAGCCGCCATATACTTGAAAGAGCCCTATGGTGAAGTGACGCAGCAGGAATGGTTTGGGTGGCGACCCATGACATATGATAGTGTCCCAATCCTTGACCGTTGTCCAACGATGAACAACGTATTCATTGCAGCGGGTCATAATATGCTCGGGTTGTCCATGGCACCGGCGACAGGCAAGGCCGTTGCTCAAGTCTTGAACGACGAACCCACGCACGTTGATCTTGCGCCGTATTCGTTGGCGCGATTTTGATATCCAAGAACGTATATTTTCTCTACTACAAAATCGAAATTCGCTCCCCTTTCAATTTCGCAAATTCTCGTTTGTCGATTCGGCGAAATCGTACTTTGTCTCCGGTCCGCAGTGGAAAGTATTCGTCCGCGACGTTCACCAATTCCAAAGGCGTTTTTCCAATCAAGTTCCAACCACCGGGACGATCAAGCGTATAGATCCCCGTTTGTCTTCCGGTCAACCCAACTGTGCCAGCTTCCACCCGAACTCGTGGATTTTCTAAACGCGGAACGCCAGCCAGCTCCGGTGGCAGATACCCGAGATACGGAAATCCCGGACAAAACCCAATAGCGTAAACAGTGTATTCGAAATCTGTATGTAGCCGGATCACGTCTTCCGGACCGAGTCCCGTGTGCTCACTCACACGCTCAAGGTCTGACTCGAACTCATAACAGCAAGGAATGACATGAGAGCGAGATGCTTGTGCCGCGTGCTCGGAACATTGTAACTTCGAAAGGACGGCGGCGACTTCCGCAAACCGAATTTGCGCAAGGTCGAAGTGAACTCCCACGGTCGTGTAAGCTTGCACGACGTCAATCAACCAACCTTCGTCCAGAGCTTGGGCGGCCTGGGCGACTCCCAGAGCAGCAGCTTCATCTTGGCAGGTAACCAGTGCAGCCTGGTCTCCGAGTGGAGCAATCGAGGAAATGGTGTCGGACATGGCGTTTTTCGCTCGAAGAAAAATTTCTGGAAATTTTGTGGGATGACATTCCGTCCGCGGCGTCTTTATTGTGATGGGAACAAACTCTCTTGCCAAGTTGCTCGATAGTCATGGCCCCGCGCTGGTCTTGTTCGCAAGGCAGTGGTGTACAGTCCCCGAGGACGTCGTGCAGGAAGCCTTCGTCAAGCTCTACGCACAGACGACCCCGCCGGACAACCCCGTTGCTTGGTTATATCGCGTCGTGCGGAATCGTGCCATTAACGAGGCACGCGCCGACCGACGACGAAAACGCCGTGAACAACGAGTCGCCACCGAATCGCAGACGTGGTTTGTTCCCGCGGAGACTAATGGCGTGGACACCGAAGAGGCCACCCGGGCGTTGCAGATGCTCCCCGTCGAACAACGGGAAGTCATCGTCGCGCACGTTTGGGGCGGTTTGACGTTTCAACAAATTGCCAAGACCGTACGTTGTTCTTCGAGCACTGCCCACCGCCGATATTTGGCTGGACTTGCGTCGCTTCGCGACAGGCTCAATACGACATGTCAGACCACACCGACCGACACGACTTGAATGATGTGGAAGCGCTCCTGCGAAGCTTCCGACCGGCGTCTCCGAACGTGGATCGAGACGAACTGCATTTCCAGGCCGGACGAGCTTCCCAACAACCTCGCGTTTGGAAAGTCGGAGCGGTAACCGGCGTCCTTGGGATCCTTCTCGGGGTCGTCGGGTGCTATGCCTTTCTGATTCCAAAACCTCCGCCTCCAAAGGTAGTCTACGTTCCGGGGAAGCGAAATTCTCCGCCCCCAACTCTCCAACCTCCCAAAAAATCAGAGCCTGAATCCCCAGCCCAACCATCGCCTTCGGTCACTTCGGAGCCGGAGTCCGATTTCCGGTTACCCCCCATTCCGATCATGTTGTTCTTCGGAGTGCCGTCCCCGCCAAACAACGACTATGTCCAACTCCGTGATCACGCCGTCCGGTTTGGGGTCGATGCGTTGCCACCACCATCTTCCAATCTCGGCCAATCTGCCGATCCACCGCAAAGTCTGAAAGAGCTGCGGAAAAGTCTTTTGGAAGAAATGGATTCTTACTAACTTCGTTCTGCTCCGCACTTTACTTTGACGTTTCTTCACCAAGAACGCCGAACGGTTCTGCCGGGTGAGGTGCGCGCAGAGTTGTCGTCCACTGTTCGTTGTTTTGAAGGAGTTTTTAGTATGTATTGTCGATTCGTCGCGGCCGTGTGGATTCCTCTGCTAACAGCCGGGCTAACGTATGGACAAGTCGAGACCAAACGACTTCCGCCTCCCAAGGGAATCCGAAACCACCCTGGAGTCTTAGGTCGCAAGTTGACTGTCTCTCCGGCGTCTTCGCCCATTCCGGCGTTGCGGTATCGGCTCCTTCCCACCTTCTCGGAGCAAAAGACAGGCAACGCCGCCCAGCATTATTTGCTAGCGCTCACGTCTGGAGCGAGCGGCGGAAGGGCACCCACGAAACAACGCGAGAAGCTCATCCGCGAATGGGAAGACCGCGACAAGATGCCGCCGAAGGGACTGGAAAAGGTGATCCCCAAACTTGTGCTCGATGCGATTGAGCGTGGAGCCGAGCGGAGCCACTGCAACTGGGCACTCCGGGAACGGTTACGCAAAGACGCCTTCCGGACTTTGCTCCCGGAGATCCAAGAGCTTCGCGGCCTTGTCCCAATGCTGCGAGTTCGCGCAAGACACCAGATGGCCGCGAAGGATTATGCCGGGGCCGTCCGAACTATACGAATCGGTTTCCAGTTTTCCCGACACGTCAGCGAGGGCCCAACGATCGTCCAGGGACTCATCGCCCTTGCCATTATCGCCAGCACCTGTCG
>CAYYUU010000244.1:6197-8840 GCA_964474955.1 uncultured Alcaligenaceae bacterium
CATTGCAAACCTCATGGCCGAAGAAGTCGAACACCTCATCGCAAGGCCCGACTCGCCGAACTTGTATTGGGCGTTGACCCAACTTCCGCGTCCGTTGATCGATATGCGCACGGCCATCGAAGGCGAGAGACTGTTCGCCCAACATCTCTTTCCGAGCCTTCGTGACGTGCGCGGCAAACTCGAAAAACGGATCATGGACCGCCACGAACTGGAGGCCATCGCGAACCGATATCTCACGCTCGCGGACCGTACCGCGCCGAACAAGGAAGGGCCCGCGGCGATGCGGTTTTTCAACAAGGTCGGGCTCTCAGTCGTCATAGCTGCAACCTATCCGGAAGCCAAGAAGTTCCTCCGCAAGCTCGGCATTGCGGCCCAACGAATCGACGCCATGCCCGTCACGCAAGCTGTTGTCCTTTATCACTCCTACGTGTCCGACAAGGCTCTTGACGATAGCGTAAAGTGGTACGGCACGCCATATCCTCGCTTTCGAAAAGAAATGGCGAAGGTCGAAGACCGGTATCGTGAAGCCCTTCGGCAAGGCGACCTCACGACGAATTTGATCAGGACCATTCTACCCGCGTACGGTCAGGGATTGGCACCGAGTTATCACCTGGACCGCAAGATCCAGGGATTACGAGTCGTCGAGGCCCTCCGGATGTACGCCGCTAAACACGGTCGTTGGCCCAACAAGCTCGAAGACATCAAAGCCGTCCCGGTCCCCAACGATCCCCTCACACAAGCCCCGTTCCAGTATGAAGTCGAAGGAAAAACGGCGACGATCGGGGCTCCTGTTCCGCCAATCGATGTCGAGTTGAATAAGGCTTCCCGTGGGCGTCCCTGGCAATACCAACTTGTCCTTCGATAAATTCACACTCGCAGGAGAACAAAATCATGATGCATCAAAAAGCCCGCCTTGTTCTATCCCTGGCCGTGTTGGGATGCGTTCCGACTCTCGGATTCGCCCAGGGGCCGGAAAAACAAATCTCACCCTTTGTCGATCCGGAAACAGTTGCGGTTGCGCATATTGACGTTGGAGAAATCGACTCCGGGGCAATCGTCAACGTCCTTGGCCAACTCCTGGACTTGCCGAAGCCGATGAAGGCCAAAATCCAAAAGCAAATCCAGAACTATCAAAAGATCTTGCTGCAGGCTGGCGTCCGCGACGTCTACGCGGTCTCGTCGTTTTCTGGCGTTTTTCGGAGTCCGGGATACCTGGTCATTCCGTTACAACAAGAACGCGATGCGATGTTGTTACGCACGCTCTTCGGGGTCATGCCCAGGGTCAAGACGGCGGTCATTCGCAAAGCGCTCGTCGTCGCTGCGGATGAAGCAACTCTGGCTCGGGTCAAGGCAATTCAACCTGCCCCAAACAAAAACCTCCGAGCGGCGTTTGCGAAGGCCAAAGGAGCCGCGGCCAAGGTCGTGCTCTTGTTGCCGAAGAACCTGCGGCGTTCGTTGGACGAAGTTGTCGGAACTCTCCCCCAAGAGTGGGGCAACATGCCCCTAACGCCGTTGACCAAAGATTTCCGAGCAGCGACGATTTCCATCAACCTCAAACCGAAATTCGAACTCAACGTCGACGTCGAAGCCAAGAACGCCGAGGCCGCAAAGCGACTGCACAAGGTCCTCTCGAAGATCATCACCGAGTTCGTTCAGATGAAAGGTTTCCGCATGGCGATGCCAGGGCTCGACGATCTCGTGTCCAAGGTGAAGTCGAAGATCGTGCGGAACTCGATCGTCTTGAAGGTCGACGAAAAGGCCATCATCGCGGTCGTCGCTCCGGCAATCCAGAAAATGCGGGCTGCGGCCAGTCGTTCTGTCGCTCAGAACAACCTGAAGCAACTCGGGCTCGCCATGCACAACTACCACGACACGCACAGAAAGTTTCCGCCACAGGCGACGTATGACAAGCAAGGCCGACCGCTGTTGAGCTGGCGAGTTCATCTGTTGCCATACATAGAGCAGAACGAACTTTACAAACAGTTTAAGCTGGACGAACCGTGGGACAGTCCACACAACAAGAAGCTCATCGCGAAAATGCCGATGACTTTCCGGAGCCCGAACTCGAATGCCGGGCCCGGAAAAACGACCTACTTGGTGCCTCTCGGAAAGCGGACGATCTTCGGAGTCAAAGGGGGGTGCCGCATTCGTGACATCACCGACGGCACGAGCAACACCATTCTGATCGTCGAAGCGGATGACAAATTCGCTGTGCCGTGGACGAAGCCGGAAGACCTCAAGTACGATCCGAAAAATCCGAAAGCCGCGTTCCAAAACCAGAAACGAGGATTTAACGCGGCGTTCGCCGATGGGTCCGTGCGGTTCATTAGCCAGGCGATTGACGCCAAAGTGTTGCGTGCGTTGTTCACGCGTAATGGCGAGGAAGTCGTTTCGGACTAACGGAGCGTGCGAAGTTTTTTGGAGTGTGGGAGGTTGCCCGCACTCCAAAATGCTGAGCCAAAAACAAAGGCAGGCGTCCTTTCGCGGAGCGAAATACGACACTCAAAAAACGCAGACAACGGCACACTCCGTGTGCCTACTACTTTGGTTACGGCACACGGGGAATGCGAAATTTATTGCTGTCCGGTTTCTTGAGGGACTTTGAAAACCGGACACTCATTTATTTCCCGTTCCGAGTGTGCC
>CAYYUU010000245.1:0-8834 GCA_964474955.1 uncultured Alcaligenaceae bacterium
AGGGTGCCTGAGCTTTCCCGAACTGATGGTCATGGTCCCGCGGTTCGAGAGCGTCCGGGTCGAATACCTTGATCGGACGGGGAAAGCGAAAACGGTTGACCTGAGCGACTTTCCCGCGAGAGTCGTCCAGCACGAAAACGACCACCTCGATGGCACGTTGACGATCGACCGGGCACCAGCCACCAAGTACATCGTCAAGACCAGCGAAATCGAAGTGGCTCGAGAAGAATTCGGGGGGAATTGACGCCCAGCGCGCTGGAATACGTGAGAGCTTGCCTTTGGGCTTTCCCGTGGTACATAATGAGTTTTGGCCGCCGAAATCGGTAATGCTGGATCGTAGGACAGGTTTGTAACTTGTCCGTGTATTTCTTGGACAAGTTACAAACCTGTCCTACGGTCCTCACCAAATTGCATTCCCGAATTTGTTCGTCAAAAACCATTATGTTTTCGAACTTTCCGATCTTTTTCGTTTGGACAGGGCGATGATAGGTCCTACGAATCCATGACGGAACTTACTTTTGCGGCCCGCCTGAGCGAATGGAATCCCACCATCGAAGGTTCCGGTTGGGACCTCCATGGTTTTTTTTACGCTGGGTCCATTTTCCATTTGGTCCCGTAGTGATCGGGGATTTGCCATGTCGCAACTTGTTGTCGCTGCCGCCCAGATCGTCCCGAAACTCGGGGACGTTCAGGCCAACGCCAAGATACATCTGGATTACATCGAGAAAGCAAAAGCCCAGGGCGTAGACCTTCTGGTGTTCCCAGAACTCTCCTTGACGGGCTACGACGTCGAAGAGAAAGCTCCCGACATTGCCCTTGGTCTGTCTGCACCGCTCGTCAAGAAAATCGCGCAAGCCAGCGGCGACATGGTCACCGTCTTCGGCATGATCGAACTCGGCTATGCGGCCCAACTCCACAACTCTGCTGTGGCCGTGCGGGATGGGCACGTCATTTTCATCCACCGAAAACTCAACCTACCGAACTACGGTCGTCTTCTCGAAGGGAAACTCTTCGGCACCGGGCGCTACGTCGAGACGTTCGACTTGAAGAACGCCTGGCATTCATCGGTGATGATCTGCTCCGACGCATGGAATCCCGCCCTGATCCATTTGGCAGCCGTCAAGGGAGCCACCCTCTTGACCGTCCCAATCAACTCCGCCCGAGGAACGGTCGACCACCAGATGTATTCCAATCGCGAAGGGTGGAACCTCGCGATCCGGTTTTATTCGTTCATGTACGGGCTGCCCACCATCGTCGTCAATCGCGTTGGGACCGAGAACAACTTCGTCTTCTGGGGCGGTTCAGGGATTTATGGAGCCCACGGCGAACAACTCGCCGAAGCTGGAGACGAAGAGGTCCTTTTGGTCGCGAGCCTGCAATACCAGGAGGTAGTCCAAGCCCGAGCCAGCCTACCCACCGTGCGAGACTCGAACCTGGATTTGATTCATCGCGAAATCAATCGTTTACGCGACAAGATCGGATACCCGACTTTGCCGTGAAGGAGCCAAAGAGAGAATTGGGATCAGGGAATAGAAAGACAGTCGGAGTGTCGTCTTTCGCTCGGACGGACGGATAAATTCGTGTCGGATTTGGGTTTGGTTTTGAGCCGCGCAGTGTTTCCTCCTTTGGGAAGTCCATGTGGGCTTACGCCCCAAAGAAGGAAACACTACGCGGCTTCCGACAACAGAAACCCACGACTCTTCCTGATCCGATAGCCCGAGCGACAGACGACATTTATTTTTCCGACCGCCCCCGCGAAAGGCGACACTCCCAAAATGCGACTCCTCCGTTTCGCTGCTCGGATGACCCCACCCTACGAAAACCAACACCACACAACGGCTACCCATTTCTTCCCCGTTCCATCCGGTTCTTCTCCTTTGTGTTCAAAATGGAATATCGCACCCGATTCCCTTCTTTGATCTGGACAATTCTCAAAGAGCCGGTATAAGCCCCCATCCACTATCACGTTGGAAAATATTGCTGACGCAAGAGGCGCTCGGGCGAACGAGACTCGCGACTTCCGATCTGGACGAGCGAAGTTCTGTGGCCTGTTCGAGACGCGAGAGATACACGAATGACACCGACCAACCCTGAATCAGGAATCAAAAATCGTTGGTTTTAGGTGTAGCTTGATCGCCTCGCGAGTCGATACCTCAGAAGCAAAGCGGTCTTACAGTCAACCGGAGGGGCGTGTCCACTACAGCCTTCTGATTGGGGCGAAATCAGAGGGTCGACGTGCTCACTCAATGACGGGGTTTGGCAAGTTTTGTCGGGAACATCGATCTTCGAACGTCGTGGATTCTGAACCGAGCGTCCCACTCCGAGTGGGAACGGCGGTCGAGTCGGGGCAACCCGCCAAACGCACGTGTAATCATCTCGGGGGAGATGGGTTCGACTCGCGAACCACCACACTTGCTCTTTGGCACCTCGATCCGGCAATCCACGCTCGCGGCGGATCAGGCACTCCGTGGTGCCCTCCCCAACGATCGCTTCTCGGTCTCGGCCAGACTTGTCTTACATCAGGAGAGGATTCCATGGTAACTCAAGTTGACGTGGACATCCAGCAGGCTTGGAAGGACTACAAAGCCGAACCGACCGTCGATCTCAGGAATCGACTCGTCGAACGGTATTTACCTTTGGTGAAGTACAATGCGGAGCGCATATGGGCTAGATTACCCGAAGGAGTTGATCTTGATGACCTGATTTCGGCAGGTGTGTTCGGGCTCATGGACGCCATCGATGCGTTCGACCTTGAGCGGGGAGTCAAATTCGAGACCTATTGCGTCCCGCGAATTCGAGGGGCCATGCTCGACGAACTCCGGACCATGGATTGGGTGCCTCGACTCGTCCGGAGCAAGCACACGAAACTCGAAGAAGCCCGAAAGTCGTTGGAGGCGTCCCTCGGTCGCCCGCCGCGGCCCGACGAGATGGCCGAGAAATTGGGCGTCACGCCGGAAGAATACGCGAAAATGACCGGTGATGCCACGGCCGTGGGGCTTGTCAGCCTGAACAAGAAATGGTATGAGACCGACAGTTACAAGGACGTGAGAGAGATCGATATCTTGGAAGACAAAAAAGCCGAAGACCCGACTCACCGGTTACAGAACCGCGATCTGATGCGTTTGGTCACACGCGGTCTGAACCGAAACGAACGTCTCATCATCATCCTGTATTATTACGAGGACATGACGATGAAGGAGATCGGCGCAACATTGGACTTGAGCGAATCGCGGGTGAGTCAAATGCATTCGAGCATTGTATCCCGGCTCCAATCCCAGCTTTCCAAGCGTCGTCCGGAGTTCAGCGTCTGAGATTGGCCAACCAGGAAGAGAGCGGTGGGTCTCCTGGCCCACCAAGGCTTTCTTCGTTTCCCGCGATTTTCCTGCCTACTTGCGCACACGGACTTTGAGCGTCTTGACCCGACCGAAACTCCAATCGGACGATTCTTTCTTCCATAGTTCTTTCGTCAGTCGGATTTTCGTCTCGCCAATCAACTCGTCGCGGTTCAAACGATCGTTGTCGAACACCTGGATGCGGACAGCGTCCCCTTCTTGCACTCGCACCATGTCGAGTTTGTAGACGGTCTCAAAGGTATTGCGCCGGAGTGGAGTTTGCGCTTTCTGGCCGGAACTCAAGTTCTGAAACTTGATGAACAGGTCGGGTTTTTCACTTGCAATCGAATCCCAACTTTGGCCCTTCGGATTGGTCTTCAAGACCTCGACAGAATCCACGACAAGCACGCCCTTCCGTCCGTCCCAATCCTTTGCCGAACCGACCTTCCCATCTTTGGGCTCCTGTTGCGGGGCGGAATTGAAATATCCCAGCAGGAAAGGCAAGATGCCGATCACGGCAGCCAGAATCGCACTGGCGGAAGTCAGAACAGCAACGAAGACGTAGCTCGATTTCTTCTCGCCGGACGGCGGCGCTTCGAGAGGCTCGATCATTCATCACCTCCAGGGACAGGATCTTGATTTCTGTGTCCGATGTCTGTAGGTCTATTCGTCGATAGATTCCGCATCTTTCCCAAGCGTACCTTTTTTCTGGGAGAAAGCATATTCTCCAGAGATAGGATTTTGGGCGCGGGTGATCTCGCCCGAGTTCTCATAGAGGTAGGGAGGGAAGGAATCGGAGTGGGTGGGTACGTTGTGGAATAAGTTTTGGAATGCGGGGTTGAGAGCGGTATTCTCCAAAACGAAAACAGCGGCGTCGAACCGCCGCACTCCACAACAAAACCAACGGCACACGGGGATCACGAAATTTATTTCTGTCCGGGTTGTTGGTACGTTCCTCGTCACACCCTCCAAAAACGAGCCCCTCATTTCGTTCGTGTTCCCAGTGTGCCTACTGCTTTGAGCACCGATTTACGCCTGTCCAATCTCCCTTTGTTCTCGCAGCCGTTGAACCTCTTCACGCAGTTTTTGTTTCGTGCGCGAGTTCGACTTGTAGACGACGGCCAAACTCAAGTTCAAGGCGGCCGCGACGTCAACAGCTTTTTCGCGTTTCAGAGCCGTTCGTTCGAAAGCCTCCCACGTATGTGGTTCGAGATGTTCACGCACGCGGGTCATGGCTTTCTGTCCGAGTTCCCATTCTTCCTCGGCTTGCTTTTCCAGTTCCAGAACGTCGGGCGAAGGTTGTTGCTCAAGCAGTTTTTGGATCTCGGTGCTCCCGCTCCCGAGATTACCAAGTTGCCGGCCCTTCTTGCGGAACAAATCGACGAGCCGACTTTGCACAATTTTGCGCACATACGCCCGAAAGTTACGATCGGGTTGGTAGATGAACTCTTCCTCACGAAGTTGCTTCCACAACCCAATCCAAACTTGTTGGGCAATGTCGTCTTGTTCGGAACCCAGGATTCCCTTCTGGGCGCACCACTGCAAGATCAACGGCTGCAACCACTGATGAAACTTATTCCACTCGGTCGTCTTTTGGTCTCGCAGCCGGTCAAAGAACGAAGGGCTCAAGTCGGGAGTGTTCGGGCTCATATACTTTTTCCGCTCCGGTTCCAGAATCCTGACCAACCGCGACGTATTTTGAACGAGAATCTTGAAGGTTCGGATCGGGGCGAGAAGGCCGGGGATTTGGAATGTTTGACTGGCAAGAAGGCTACAGCACTCCTCAACAATTAAAGGAAATCTCCGCAAAGGGCACCTTTGGCGAGGAAACGCCAGGAAAATATCGTGTTCCAGTTTACAGGGAGATCGGAGAGTTGGCAACCGACCAACTCCTAAAACGAAACTACGCAGGGGTTTCGGAATCCTGGAGATATGATGTGCGGGAGTAGATCGCAAACGCGAGGCGACTGGATCAGAGGACCTGCGAGAGGTGGTCCCAACGGCGGATCGTCCCATTCGTATTGCCAGACACAAGGAACTTACCGAACAAATGGTGGGAAGGAACAACCCTGATGTCAAGAACTATCGAGAGCAACGAAAAAGGCCAGCGTAGGATTGTTGATCCCACACTGGCCTTTTTCATATCGATGATTCCGCGATCTTCGCGGAACAATCCTCAGGCCGCCAACCCCTTGCGAGAAAACGTCAACTCTTTGACCTCTTGTAACATTTCGGTCAACAAACTCTGCTCCATCTCGCCCATAATACGCGCCGCGAAAGCGCCGTCGTAAACGCGGTGATCAAACGTCAATCGCATCTCAATCGAGCCGTCCTGATCAAACATTCCATAGTGGAGCGTCGAAGTCAGAATCGATAAAATTTGTAACATTCCTGCCCCCGAGGATGCCGTACTCGTGAGCCCGAACGTCCCGAACGTTTTCGCCCGCGTCTTGCCGACCCAGTTCAAGAGGATGCCCCAACCAATCCGACGAATGAACCCTGGAAAGTAACTCGCGCGGTGGGCCAGTTGATATTTTTTGATTGTCTCGATCGGATCGTTTTTCCATCCATAGATATATTCGTTAAACTCAGCGAGTTCGCGATTCTCGGGCTCGCGAAAATGTCCGAATAATACAACATCCTCATCGCCGATCTGACGTTCGATCGTGAGGGCTGCAATACTATGTGGGTGTTCATAGAGACATGGTCGTGGATACGGCAGATAGCTCTGGCGTAGTTCCGGATAATTTACCGCAACTCGACTGAACGCCTTGGCGAACAACGAACTCCAACTCGGTCGCTGCGGACTATTCTGGCGTGCATCAATGAGTGGTTGGAGTTTCATCCGCCGCTGACAAATGACGGTCGGAACCTGTTTGGCAAAATACATCAAATCAATCATTGTGCGACGCATGGGAGAGAGCGCCAACCTACGACCTTTGGACATGTCGTTTTCCTCCTCGGAGGACTTGAGAATATGGCGAGCTTGTGCAAGTCGAGAAAGGACTAACCCCATGCGAGGTTGGCCACCAAAGAATACACCGAAAGCGGCGGGACCATATCTTGGAGATAACGATGTGTCAATAGTAGTGTGTGTGGCTGTGTGCCTCTCGAATTTGGAATCTGTTGTGCACCTAAATTCCAATTGATTGCCGACCTTTCCGCCACCCATGTAGAATGTTCCCTTGGACAACGGCACGAACTTTATGCCGAGTAAGCAGTCCTCGGGTGCTGGTTTGGTCGAGCTTCTTCGCCGCGCCCGGTTGCTCGGAAGTCGGCTGCAAGGGGATCCACGAAAAAGGAAAAATGCTCGTTTTACTCCTACTTCAAAAGACCCACCAACGGGGTGCCAACGAAGCAAGCCAACTTTGGCGGCTCCCGTAACTTTCCTTATCGCCCCAGGAGCCCCTTTACTAAAGGACCGCGTTTGAATCGAACCACAAAAGTGGGGTTCGTACGAAGGCAGCCAAGTAGTTCCAACAGAGAAGCCCCCTCGGATGCCAACGAGCGACATTCCCATGTCAGCCAGAGAGATGTTCCGTCCGGTCGTCTCTGGCCGTTTCACTCGATGGCTTCCTTTGACCCTGTCGTATTTCAGGAGACCTTGATTCATGAGTCGATTCGTTGCGAAATGCTGGGTGTTCCTCGGACTGATTCTCGTCGCGGACGCGACAGACCTGCAGGCTCAGTCACCCTAAGCTGTCTTTCCACCAGCGAACCCGCCCTACTACCGCGTGCGCTACAAAGCATCGAAGAAGCCGGGTGAACTCCCTTATGCGGTCAACTACACCATCTGGATTCCGAAGGGCGTCAAGAAACTGCGCGGCGTCATCGTCCATCAACACGGGTGTGGTACCGGTTCGTGCAAATCGGGGTTGACTGGTGCCTTTGATCTGCACTGGCAGGCGCTTGCGCGGAAGCACGATTGCGCACTTCTGTCACCATCCTATGAGCAACCAAACAAGGCCGATTGCCAGAAGTGGTGCGATCCTCGCAATGGCTCCAGTGCCGCCTTTCAGAAGTGCCTCGTCGACCTCGGTGCGAAGTCGGGACATCCCGAGTTGGCCAGGGTGCCGTGGGCACTCTGGGGCCACAGTGGCGGTGGTCACTGGGCGGGCGGCATGGTCCTGCTCCATCCGGAGCGAGTGGCCGCGGCGTGGCTGCGTTCGGGCGTGCCGCTCTTGAAGCCCAATCCAAAGCGCAAAAACATCAAGCCGCACAAACTGCCCGAAGCGGCGCTGAAAGTGCCTTTGATGTGCAACCTGGGGACGAAAGAAGGCGTCACCGTTAAGAGGCGTCGCTTCGCGGGCGTCTGGCCTGCCAACGAACTGTTCTTCCAAGCAGTTCGCAGCAAGGGTGGACTCATCGGCGTCGCGGTCGATCCGCTGACGAGTCACGAGTGCGGCAACCAGCGTTACATGGCTATCCCGTGGCTCGATGCGTGCCTGAGTGCGCGGCTGCCGAAGAAAGCAGGGGATGCGCCGGTGGAAATGCCGACCGACACGGCATGGCTGGCCCCAGTCCTCGGCGGGAAAGCAATGCCAACGTCGAAGTTCAAGGGTAATCCGTTGAAGGCCGCGTGGCTGCCGAACGCGGCGGTCGCGAAGGCATGGATGGAATACGTGAAGGACACGAAGGTCACCGACACCACACCGCCGCCCGCGCCGACGAATGTACGCGTCCGGGGCAACAAACTGACGTGGGAAGCCGAGGCCGACCTCGAAAGCGGGTTGGCCCATTTCATCATTGAGCGCGATGGCAAGTTTCTTGCGAAGTTCCCCGAAAAAGTCAAGAATCGGTTCGGTCGACCGATATTTCAGAACCTGCAATACAGCGACACCCCCACGCAACCGCTCGTGACGATGCAGTTCAACGACACAAAAGCTCAGGCTGGCAAGAAGCACACCTATCGCGTGATCGCGGTGAGCACCGTTGGACTGAGGTCGAAGCAGAGTGCAAAAGCGGCGCCCGTCGGAACAGGAAAGAAATAGTTGTCCGTTTCGTAGGTACCCGCGGCTCGGGCAATGTGCTTGAACGAGTGTTTTTGGTGGCACGTCCCCGAACGAAGTGAGGGGCGCGAAACTATCTGAGGACGCCAGAAATGCCACGCCGCTCCCAAGAAAAAGAACGCTGGCTCGTGGCGTGCCAACGGACATACAAACCCTGTGACGCCATACTTTCAGTCACATTGAGCGAGCCGCATGGACCTACGAAACCAGTCATTTGTTTTTGACCAGTTCCACGCGAAAGAACGCCATTGTGGTGATGTTTAGAATCAGAGGGGAAATGTGTACGCAAAACGCGCAAAACCTCAGGATCAGGGGGTTTTGCGCGTTTTGCGTGCGCTTTTTGACACTTTCGGGAGTCTTTTCGAAAGGTCGTTTTTCCAGTGGAAGGTAGAAAATGCGCACACAAAAAACACAAAAATCCCCAACATCTGATTTTTGCCAATTCTGTCCGGCGCGATGTTTGCTTGCCTTCCCCAGTGCTGCCCTACAACAA
>CAYYUU010000246.1:0-8814 GCA_964474955.1 uncultured Alcaligenaceae bacterium
AAGGCGACACTACAAAATCAAAACAATCAGTTGTGGGGCATCTTGCCGTTGAGATCGATGGCATATTTCTTCAACTCTTCCAGGGTCACAACTTCCAAAGCGGCTTGGTGTGTTGCGTGGAGAACGACCGGAGCGACGACCCCTGCTTCGACGGCCTCTTTCCAACGCGCCGCACACAGACACCAACGGTCTCCTGCCTTGAGACCAGGAAAACCAAATTCAGGAATCGGCGAACTCAGGTCGTTTCCTTTTGCCTTTGTGTACTCCAAAAACTCGTCGGTGAGTTGGGCGCAAACGACGTGGGCTCCGAGGTCTTCGGGGCCTGTGTTGCATTTTCCGTCCCGGTAGAAACCAGTCATCGGCGAAGTGCAACACATATCGAGCGGACCGCCCAAGACATTGCGGGCTTCCATTTGCGAATCAGACATGGTCCCCTCCAAAAATAAATCCGAGTTCGGATTATTTCTTCTCGTAGTAAATTCCCAGGTTGCGTTGGATCTTTTCAAGAGCGATATCGGCGGTCGTCACGACGTCGTGAGAATGGTCTTGGAGAAGGTCCGTGAGCACATCAATCGCTTGTGGAACCGGAAAGAATGCGAGGGCTTCTGCCGATTCGTGACGCACTACTACCGAAGGATCGTTGCGGCTGCTTTCGCACAAGACGTCCAAAGCCTTGGTCCCGTCGATGACGTCGAGCGAGTATAACAAACCGAGCACGAACGCGGCCTCGTGACGGACGACGGGGTCGGAATCGTGCAGACAAACTTGACAAAGGACGTCTTCGAGTGGTTGCGGGACGGGGTTGGTGACCTGCTCGCCAATCCACGTCACGCATAACATTCTTTGAGCTGGAGTCTTCTCGGGTGATTGCATGCCTCGCAGCCACTCCGCGACGTCGGTGGTTCCTTCAACGGCAATCGGCTCGAATTGATTCGTAGTGCTCATCGCGGTCCCGTACAATTCCAACAAAAGGTCCATTCGGAGACGAAAATCGACTCGGAAACTCACGACCTGTTATCCGGAAGGCCTGTGAATCGACGAGACGAAACGACAATCGATGCCCGGAAACAATCCTGACAATGAAGAATTCAATTGTACGGGTTTTGGGACGGATTTTCTACTAGCCCGACCTCACGCTTGCCCCACCCAACAAGAGCAGACAGGTTACTCTCCGTGGATGGATTTCGTACCATACACCCGAGGAATCACGAAATCAGGGCGGCAAGAATTATGGCAAAGTCAATCGAAGAAATAAACGCGCCGATCCGCGAGTTGCGTGCTAGGCTCGACCCCTTATACGAAGAACTCGGAAAAGTCTTCATCGGCCAAACCCTCATGGTCGATCGGCTCTTGATCGGGCTCTTGGCGGGGGGGCACTTGCTGCTCGAAGGTGTTCCGGGGCTCGCGAAAACGCTGGCGGCGTCGACCCTCGCACAAGGACTTGAGTTGTCGTTTCGCCGCATCCAATTTACGCCCGACCTTCTCCCCGCGGACGTCGTCGGTACGCAAATCTATAATCCGCGGACCGGGGATTTTTCGATCAAGAAAGGACCCATCTTCGCGAACTTCGTGTTGGCCGACGAAATCAACCGAGCCCCAGCGAAAGTCCAAAGTGCACTCCTCGAAGCGATGCAAGAAAAGCAGGTCACGATCGGCGACCAGAGCTATCCACTAAGCGAACCGTTTCTCGTGCTAGCTACCCAGAATCCGATCGAACAAGAAGGAACTTACCCACTTCCCGAAGCCGAAGTCGATCGATTTATGCTCAAAGTCAAGATTTCTTACCCGACGAAAGTGGAAGAACTCGCCATCCTCAATCGAATGGGCAACGTAGCGCCAAGGCTCAAGATCAAACCGATACTGTCGACGAGCGATATCTTCGAGCTACGAGCAGGGATCGATCAAGTCTACATGGACGAGAAGATCAAACAATACATAGTCGAGATCGTCAACGCCACACGGTATCCCGAGGAATACAAACTCGACATAAAACTCTACATCCAACACGGAGCTAGTCCGCGAGGGACAATTGCTTTGGCATTGGCTTCGCGTGGACATGCACTTTTGGCAGGTCGCGGATACGTGACTCCGGAAGACATCAAAGCGATAGGATACGACGTTTTACGACACCGAGTGTCCATCACCTATGAAGCCGAAGCCGAAGATAAAACTTCGGATGATCTGATTAAACATATTTTCGATAATGTCAAAATTCCGTGAGAAATGATGTCGGACAAGAGGCGAGAGACAAAAAACTACACGAAAATACAAAAATAGCAAAGCGGCAGACCCTTCAACTGTCCAAGACAAAACCAAAAACAATACCAAAGCGGCAGCACGCTGCCGCACTCCAATGCAAAACAAAAGCGAACGGCACGCGGAGCGTGCTCGCTACTTTAATGTTTTCGACGCGGCGTTCTCTTTCTCGGCAAGGTAAATCATGCAGCAAATTCTCTTCGAAATTCCGACACCGTGGGGGACGTTCCCCATCTTTGGCTATGGCTTTATGTTGTTCCTCGCGTTCGTGTTTTCTACGCTTCTCGCTGCAAGGATGGCCAAACGCCAAGGGATCAAACCCGAGTACGTCCAAGACCTGGCAATCTGGATCTTTGTTTGCGGTATCGTTGGAGGGCGGCTCGCCTATATCACCCAACCGCAATATGCCAAGCAGTTCGGTTCGATCATCCAGTTTTTCAGGATTTGGGAAGGCGGGCTGGTTCTTTACGGTGGGGTGATTGGAGGCATCGTCGGATTCCTTGGGGCGTATTACTTCATCCTCCGCAAGCACAACATTTCGTCCTGGAAGATGCTAGACATCATCGCTCCGTGCGCGGCGCTGGGGTTAGCCATCGGACGGTTTGGGTGTCTGCTCAACGGCTGCTGTTACGGTGGTGTCGCGTGTCCTCCGAATCCGGGAATCGTGTTTCCCATGCCGAGCGCACCGCGGGACCAACTCACGACGAGCGGGTACCAAACCGCCGCCGGTTTTACAGTGAACGTGCGAGAGCCTCGCTTCGTCGAGAAGGTGATTCCCGGTTCGCCTGCCGAGAAAGCCGGATTGGAAGAAGGAGACGCGATTCTCGAAGTCAACGGAAACGCCATCAGCCCGATCGATCCCTTTGCATCTCTCGAAACAGCATTCAGCATTGGGAAAAACGGTCAGTGGCCACGCGGCAAGAACACAATCATCCTCAAGGTCAGTCGGAAAAACGGCCAAATCAAATCCCTCACGTTCACGCCGTACACAATTCCCCTGCATCCAACTCAAATCTATGAGTCGATTAGTTGCGGACTCCTTTTCCTCTTGCTCTTCGCGTATTATCCGCTTCGACGAAACGACGGCGAAGTAGTCGTGCTGCTGTTGCTGGGATACTCCGTCCACCGGTTTTTGAACGAACTCCTACGCAACGACACGCCACCGTTCCCACCGTTCGGGCTCACCTATTCCGGGAATATCAGCTTGGTGGTCTTTGTGGCCGCAATTGGGCTCGGAGTGTTCCTTCGTCTCCAACCTCCACAGTATGGCCCGAACGCCAAAGCAGCGCCAACGACCGAGCCAGAGAAACCTGAAGCCGAGGAGAAACCAACGGAATCCGAAACGCCCAAGAAAAAATCCAAGAAGGCCGAATCGAAAAAAGACGTGGAAAAGCCGTCGACAACTTCCCTTCAAGATTGACTCCCAGAAACGTAGCGGCAAAAAATATTCGCCGTTTTTCGCCGCTACGTCGGTCCGCTCTTGGAAAAAATTGCCTCAAGCAATCCAGAGGTTTGACACCTTCCCCAACTTGACATACCATCTATCTTCAACTCAATTTTTGGTCCCAGCACGCAAGGAGGTGCCACGTGCTCACTTTCACTTCGCAGCCAAACCAAAAAATCGTTATCGGTGAGGGAATCACTATCACGATCCTTGAGGTAACAGAAGACGAAGTTTATTTTGGGATCGACACACCTCCCGACACACTTGTCGTTCCCGGTGAAGAGTTACAACTTCACCTTCTTGCTCTCCAAACGACAACAAGCGACAATTCCGTTGAGACAGACAAAGCCCCCCGACTCCTCGCTCGAAAGACGTAATCCTGCGTTTGCAAGATCTTTAGGATGGGAATTCGAAATGCCAGTTCCCATTGATAGATCGGAACACCAACGGCCCTCGCAAATGAATGCCTGCAAGGTCGATCTCGATCGTTTGGTTGAGATCGAACTTGGAAGGAAGAGTTCCCTCGTACGTCCCGCCGTCCCAACGGATGACTGACCCACGATTTCCGCTAATAGGACCTTCGTAGTCGAGATACTTTAATCGGTGGTCAAAGGACATCTCGCCAGGAACCGAAGTGCCAGGCTGGGGCCGTTCGAGCAACCGCCAGGTCTTGAGAACGCCGGCATCTTCGAGCATGAAATCCCAATGTAATTCGGGATGGTCGTGTTCGAGAATGACGAAGCGAGGCATGGGAGAGAAAAAGATGGGTGTTGGAGGCGGTCCGTTTGACGAAATCAAAAACCAAAACCAAAAAGCGGCAGCTATGCTGCCGCACTCCAAAACAACAAACAAAGCCAGGCGTCTTTTCGCGGAGCGAAAGACGACACTACAAAACAAAAAACGTTATTGCGGCAAGTGGTTGACGAAATACGCTTGCCATTCTTGAATGTGTGCGACCATGGCTTCGGCAGCACGTTCGGGATCTCGGGCTTCGAGCGCGTCGAGAATGCGAACGTGTTCCGTCAGGGCTTGTTGGAGGCAATCAACTGTCGTCGTCGAGAGATTGAAACCACGGTGCAATAACCGATATCGCGAGATGTCCTGTGCGAGACGTTTACTACCGCTGGCTCGGGCGATTGTTTCGTGGAAATCTTCGTCGAAATCCGCCCACTTGGCGACCCAATCGGATTGGTCTCGGTCGGCAGCCAGTTCTTCCGCGAGAGCACGTAATCGATTCAGGGACAAGCGATCCAAACGGGTCGCCGCACGCCGCGTCGCTTCGCCTTCGAGGAGCTTTCGCATCTCAAAAATATCGTGAATGTCGTCGGGCGAAAACGTGGCAATGATGGCGCGCCTTCCGGGACGTTGTTCGACAAGCCCATCACTCGCAAGCTGTCGGAGTGCGTCGTGGACGGGTGTCCGACTGACCTCGAGTTGCTTGGCCAAATTCACCTCGCTGACGACTTCGCCGGGCCGTAGTTCGCCAGACATTATCTTCGCAAGGACCTTCTCATACACGTCGTCGGCCAGAGTTCCACGAGGTTCCTCTTGCTGATCCACGGAGTTGCTCATGAACCGCTTTACCTTCAATGAGAAATGAAATGATCAATGCCTCTGGTTCTCGGACGAACCTTGCCGTTCCAAAGCAAAGCCCGCGAGTGCGAATCCTTTCGACATGGGATGAGAATCCGCTTCCGTCATTGTACAAAAATACAAGTTTGGCAAGAGACGAAAGTCCAAGGAAAACAAGGAAAAAATGAAACAAAAGGATGGTTATTTTTTTCCAAGAACGAGATCCACGACCCAACACCCTTTGACGTGAACCGTCTGTTTGGCCCATTTCGAAACGAGCGGACTCTCCATGTCATAACCCGTTTGTTCGTAGAACGAACGTGGATTGGGTAACCGGCAGTGGTCGAGAATCCAGTTGTTGGTGCATCCGGCTTCTTCGAGGGCGTCGGCCAAGATGGGCATTTGGTCATACCGGTCGTTGTCGTAGATGGCCTGAGCCACAGAAACGACGTCCGACGTTCGCCAACTCCGAAGGAACGACGTCATGCGAAATGGGTTGCCGAACAACTCGTTGAGGAGGTAACCGTGATAGGCTTGTTCCTCGCAAACGTGCCTTTGATACATTGACGAGAAATCTTCCAACGTATCAGTGTCAACGTGCTTCCGCCACTGCTCGGCCCAGCGGTACCAACTCTCCATATCAAAAACGTCGTCGAGGGTTTCTTCCGCGCGCGGCGGAAGATCTCCGGCCAGAACTCGCTTCAATTTCCACGTTTCCAGAGGTTTGAGCATGCGAGACAAGGCGATGGCTTGGGCAGCATTCTCGGTGATGACCTCACACGAGGCCCAAAGTTCGTCGCTGGGCTTGGACTCAAGAGCCAACCGAAAAGCAAGACTTTCAAAACACTCCCCGACAACCTGCGAGGCCTTGCAAAGCATCGCGGGGCGTTTCGAGCACACCAGAGAAAAATCAGAATAGACCGGCACGTCGTTCTGGTCGACGGAACGTTCTACAAGCTCGACGGCCGTTCGCCACTCAGCTCCGGAGAGCAACGGCAACACCCGACGAGCAATCGCGCACAAGAATAACCGCATTTTCCGCGGCGTGAACTTATGCTCGATCGGAAGGAGTAAATGCTCCAGCTGCGGATAATCCCGCAACGTCACACACTCACGAAAGCACTTGGCCAACGTCCAGGGGGATAAACACTGGAGCCATTCTCGTTCGGTCACGGGAATCATCCCTTTCCGAAAACTTCGGCAAGCACACCGGCAGAGACATCCTTGATCGCAGCGTACGTGCTTAAATAGTCATAGTCAGCAGAACCAGGCCCTTCCAAAGCATCAACTCACGGCGAAAGAGAAGCCCAGACATTTATTACCATAACCCACTCAGCAAAGTTCGCAACCGTTGGTATTTGAAAAGTATGTAGCCGGGAGAATAGTTGCCATGCCAACACTGTTCTACGATCCGCGAGACGATGTCTACCACGAGAAGCGAGAAAGCAAAATTTTGTATTGGTTGGATGACCTTGGCGCAAAACCGCTGGACGAAGCCAAGAGCGAGGAACCCGGTTTCCTGTTTACCGGCGCGCGGTCCATGGACGATTACGAGCAACTGATACAACCATACCCGAACCTTCGAGACCGACCACAAGAGCGGGAACCTTTATTAGTGCTGGACAAAGTTCTCAGCCTCCTGGCCGAGAAAGCCGTCAGCGTCCCAATGCCAGAAACGTGGAATCTCCCTCTCGATGAGCCCCTCCCAGATGACATTCGTTTCCCAGTATTTGTTCGGACCGCACAGACTTCCTGGAAGCTGGGAGGCCACGTCAGCCGAGCGAACAACCCGACCGAACTTCTCGAAGAAGCGGAATCCTTACGCCGAGCGATCCAGTGGGACGCCCTCATTCTCGCCCGCGAGTGGCTCGACCTTGAGCCAGCTGGCCCAACGGTCTACGGCACGACACCGCAAGAAATTCGGGTCTGGATCGTCGACCAAGTTCCTGTTGCCTGGTCGTTTCACCACATCCACCTCGTCCCCGATCCGGATGGCTTCCCGCCTCCCGCACCTGAACTCGCTTTTCTCAAACAAGCTGCGACAGAAATTGCTTCGGTGTTTACGTCTCGGTGCGTTGTGGCCGATTTTGCCAAACAAACGAATGGAGTGTGGGCATTTATCGAAGCTGGCCCAGGAAGTTGTGCGGGAACGGCCTGCGAAGAAACATTCAAGGGAATCGCAAGCCGACTGCAAGAACAACCAAAACCAATCCGAGCAGGGCGCGCAAACGGACCTCTTTAGAGCGGATACCGTTTGGTTTGGTGACAGTTAGAGGTCATCCGCAGGCATTTTTACAAGCCTGAAGCGCGAGCGAAGGATCTTTCATTTTTACAAGCCTGAAGCGTGAGCGAAGGATCTTTCTTGTCCTTCGCTCGCGCTTCAGGCTTGTAGCAATGTGCCCAACCCAAGCGTGAACCGCTCTAACTCAGATGTTTCCAAGACAATCTCACCCAAACCACATATCTAAACTGAATAAGTTCAGCTAAGATCAACCGTAAGCAGACTTCCTTCTTTCCACCGCGTTCCCACCACAGTCAAGGGGGTTTCGATGAAATCCTTGTTCCGTCAATTCGCATTCGTTGCAGTATTTGTTTTGGTCGTGTTCGGTTCGGAATGGCGCGGAATGGAATCCCTGGCTGGGGAAAAGGACTCCCCGAAAGCGCAAAAAGTTCGGACAGATATCCACGGAGACCCGTTGCCTTCGGGTGCGCTCGCACGTCTGGGTAGCCTTCGTTGGAGAGACGCGGAGGATTTGCAATTTGTCACGTTCTCCGCCGATGGAAAATCCCTGATCACAACAGACGCCAATGGACGTTGTTCCGTTTGGGACCGATCCACAGGGAAGACAAGCAAAACATTTGGTCCAATCTTCCCGGCACGTAAAGCCAATGCGAACCCCCAAAGATTTCGGTCCACTCGTCTGAACCAACAACCTCTGTGTGTGGGCACGAGCGAGGACAACAAGATTATTGTTATCGCCAAGGGAAAAAAGATCACAGTTTGGAACACGTCCACCGGCAAGAAAACCAAAGAGTTCAAGGGCGTTGCTCAAGACGTCCACGCGGTCGCCCTCTCGAACGCGACGGGGCTCCTGGCATGGCAAGAATCTTCCGGGCAACTCCATCTCGTGAATTGGAAGACGGGAAAAGAAGTGGCCAAGTTGGGGACGAAAAAAAAGGGCGAGAATCAATTCACCCGAGTGAGCATCTATGGAAACAGTCTTGGGGCTCTGCTCAAGTTTTCTCCGGACGGCAAAGTGCTCTGTTCCGGCGCGTTCGAGGCAGCCAACGTCAACAACGGCAGAACTTCTTATGGTTACCTCCAAGCTCTGGACCTTTGGGATACCAAAACGGGCAAAGCCATCGGTCGCATCAAGGCGGAGGGAGCCGGGCGAACTCTCCCTCTAGCGGTAAGTTTCTCTGCGGATTCCAAACAGCTTGTTTCGAGTTTCAGCACCGGGACGCTTGAACTTTACGATGCCAAAACCGCCAAGAAAGTCCGCACCTTCCAAACGAAAGGTGGCATTTTCACCCGCAACCTC
>CAYYUU010000247.1:0-8802 GCA_964474955.1 uncultured Alcaligenaceae bacterium
GACCGAGGAGTAAGGCTTCTCTCTCGTCGTCGGCCAGCGAGCGCAAGAAGTCGTTGAGTGCCCGGGGTTCGATTCCTTTAAGTTCGCCGAACTCGACCGCTTCTCGTATCTGAGCGAACAATGTATTCCGAGCGGATTGACTTCGTGGGAGTGACTCGGGGTCGAGAATGGACCCGCGGATTCGCTCGAGTTGACGAACCTCCTGGCCTTGCAGGATGCCTCCAGTCAGTTCGTGCAGAAGGTCCCACATTGCCTCTTTCGCTCCAATGTCTCCCCAATCCCGGACGAGCCCTTCGACCAAAGTTTGCCGAACGTCTGAGGGCACGGACCGAAGGAAGGCGTTCCAGGCTTCCGGCTCGACGTCCGTGACCTCCTCGAACTCGACGGCATCGCGAATTTTTGAGACGGCTTGATGAAGGTCGCGGTCTTCTTTCGGTAGCCGTTTTTTCTGGTACACGTAGTCGCGGATTCGATCCATTTCTCTCGGATCTTGGTTGGTCAGAATGTCACCGGTCAACTCGTGCAACAATCCCAACATCGTGTCATTCGCTCCGAGTTCTCCCCATTGGGGGACCAACCCGACGAGCAACGAACAGGTATGCTCTTGGGGCAAAGCACGCAGGAACGAATTGACCATGTCGGGCGTTGTGTTGGTGAGTCCTTTGGTTCCAACGAGATGGCGAATCCGCGTCAGCACGAACCAACGGGCCGTATCGGTCGTTGGCAGAAGTTCGGGATTTTCGACGTATTCGTGGATCGGTCGGATTTCGCTGAGGTCTTCTTCGGTCACTTTGCAGAAGACGGCGGCATCGCTTGCGGAGAGCCGACCAAAAGCCAACACGCGGCGCGTCTGGCTGTCGAGGATGCCATGTTGTTCGGCCCGCACGAGAGCGCTGGACAGTAACGCCCAAGCCCGAGGCGTCGAGAACGGGACGGGGTCTGCCGGGACCGTACGCATCAAAGTTTCGGGCATGAAGCCGATGAACAGGCGGATGTCTTGGCGGACGTCGTTGTTCTCGGCCCATGTCAACCACTCTTGCGGGTCGACTCGGACGTGGAGGATCGTCACGCGGTTGATCAATGCGCTGCTCATCGTCCGGACTAGCGCGCGGTCTTCTTGCCGGTTTCCTGCGGCTACGACCCACGTTCCTTCGGGCAACTTGTGTTCGCCGAGACGACGCTCAAGGAGTAACGAGTAAAAGGCTTTCTGGACGTCGACCGAACACGCTGGCAGTTCGTCGAGAAAGAGACAGAACGGCTCGGGTTCCTCGGGTAAAAGGACTCGCGGCGGACAAAAGACCGAACGCTCTCCGACGATGCGCGGAATGCCGCTCACGTCTTCGGGAGCAATCTGAGTTCCCAGGAGCGAACGGCAAGACAGACCAGCTTCCTTGGCGGCCTGATAAACCGTTTCGGATTTGCCGACTCCCGGTGGCGACAGCAAGAGAAGACTCTGCGAGTGCGCCATCGCCTGAATCAATGCCTTGGCTTCCGACAACGTGACCATTGGCGTTTGGTCTGCCGAAGCGATTTCGGCTGCCGTCTCCAGTTTTTTCGCTAGTCTTTTCCGCGAGCGCTTTGCATGTTCGCAGAATGCCTCGGCGTCTTCTCGGCTCACCCGGCCATGCGCGAGCACGGCTCGGATGTTGTCTGACAACAAGTCGTTTTTCTCGGACAAACTGAGCGCTTCGGACAACGCGGCCCACGAGCGTGGTGTGGAAAATGGTCCTGGTGTTTCGGGGACCGGACGCAGCAAAGCCTCGGGGTGCCCTTCGATGAAGCTCGCGACGTCTTTTCGAATGTCGTTATTCGATGCCCACGCCAACCATTCGTCTTGGTCAACGCGAATCTGCAAGATGATGACGCGGTTGATCAACGCGCTGCTGAGCGAACGGACCAGTGCGCGGTCTTCGACGCGGTTTCCTGCACCGACGACCCACGTTCCGCGAGGGAGCGGATGTTCTCCAAGTCGGCGTTCGAGAAGCAACGAGTAAAACGCTTTTTGGATTTCCGGGGCGCATGCGGGCAGTTCGTCGAGAAAGAGACAAAACGGCTCGGCGTCTTCGGGCAGCAGGACTCGTGGCGGACAGAAGACGGATCGTTCGCCGACGATGTATGGAATGCCACTGACGTCTTCCGGCGCGATCTGAGTACCCAACAGCGAACGGCAAGGGAGTTTCGCTTCGGCGGCGGCTTGATAGACAGTGTCGGACTTGCCGACTCCCGGCGGCGAGAGGAGCAAGAAGCTGTGCTCGTCGGCCATGCAGTGAATCATCTGGCGGGCGCGGCCGAGCGTAACGGTTTCAATCAGGTAATCGTTCGTTATATTCATCGAAATGTGGTTTCTCGTTCGGGATCTCAGCAATCAGGGAAAAGACGTGAGTTGGTCATCTAGCACGGCTCCGACTGGCATTCAGGAAACGCCTTCGAGAGAGTAGGCCCCAGAGTACGGTCCGTAATCGCAGCTTTCGACTCCATTGCGGAGCGTCCCGTAATATTCGTCCAACGGTTCTTCGATGGTGACTTTAACGACCGCCTTTTTGCCTTCGCGGACGAGCCCGGCGTGGATCGCACTGGCTGCCAGACACGAATCGGACGTGTAGGTATCGGTGCCCCAGACGGTGCCGTCGTGATTGCCCGTCACGAGGTAGAAAAAAGTCGCGCCGACCTGATCGGCCTGTTCGGACATACAATAGGGGGCTTCGGACGCCCAATATCCTTTGGCGGCCAACTTCTTGAGTTGTTTCGGCGTCAGGTCGCCTTGTTCGAGGAAGTAGGCAATGAGTTCTTGGATGATTTTCATGGTGCGTTGTCGATCTCGGTGAGAAAGTGTTGATGTTCCAATGACGCCTCCGACTTTTTCAGAATGGACTGAGCGGGAGGGTTTTATCGATTTTCCGTGACGGGAAACGGGAGTTCAAGTTCAGCAGGTCGCCAGAGAATAAGACTTTTTCGCGAGTCTTGGTGGCTGCTCCGGTTCCATTCTAGGCCACTAGAAGCGGCGACAACCACTAGGCAATATACGATTTTATTAAATTTTTTGATTATTAATATGAAATTTTAGCTTATGAATGAATGCTATTTTCTTGGAAAAATTGACGACGAACATTGAAATGACTTTCGAGGAATCGGAATCTAAAATTAGTCGTTCTTTCTAGGAAAAAACACCTATATCTTGTCTAATTTGTCGCTTATTTTGCTCGAAACTTCTTTCGGTGTAATCGTTCTAACTTGCTCATTCGTCCCAAAGTTAGTGGACCAAGAGCAAGTCTCGAAAAGCCGACCGTGAGTTGGTTGACAGACCGTCAGTGTCTGGCTACATTACCTCGAACATGCGCCAGTTTACCGCAGATCGAGAGCATCCATGCCGCGCAAACCCAGTAACGACAATAACTCAGCGCCGAAGTCTGCCTCCGCCATCAAAAAGATGCGTTCGGACATCGACAAGCTGGATTTGCAAATTCTGAAGCTCATCAACGAGCGGACGAGCCTCGCTGTGGAGATCGGCAAAGCCAAATCCGACCAGGGGGTTGACGTATTTTCCCCCGAGCGCGAAGCCGATGTCCTCAAGAACGTCCTGAGTGCGAACAAAGGGCCCCTCGAAGAAGACACCATCAAGGCGATTTATAGGGAGATCATGAGCGGAGCGAGGGCCGTCCAAAAGGTCCTCAAAGTCGCTTTGTTGGGGCCGAGTTATAGCTTTAGCCACTTGGCAGCGATCGAAAAGTTCGGCCAGGCCATCGACTACCACATGGTCAACAGCATTCCAGCAGTTTTTGAGCAAGTCAATGCTCGACAGGCCGACTTCGGAATCGTGCCACTTGAGAACTCGACGGACGGTCGAGTTGCCGACACGCTCGACATGTTTTTGCGTCTACCGCAGATCAAAATTTGTGCGGAGGTAAATCTCCGCATTCACCATAACCTCATCGCCAACTGTGAGCCTCAGGAAATTCGCCGGGTCTACAGTAAACCACAGGCGCTATCGCAATGTCGCCACTGGCTTGGGAAACACCTACCGCATGCCGCCCAGATTGCGGTCGAGAGTACGGCAACAGCTGCCGATTTGGCCAAGAAAGAAACGGCAGCTCGCAGCGCCGGAGGCGGTGCGGCGGCGATTGCAAGCCGACAGGCTGCGGTGTATTTCGGCTTGAAGATCATCTTCTCGAACATCGAAGATTCGATCCACAACGTCACCCGGTTCGCCGTGATTGGACACCAACAACATAAGCGAACCGGCAAGGATAAAACGGCAATCATGTTCCGCGTTCAGCATACGCCGGGGTCGTTGCTGCAGGTCCTTGAGATCTTCAAGGATCAGAAGTTGAACATGACCTGGATCGAGTCGTTCCCCATCCGCGACGCAGCCAAAGGTGGAGAATATGTTTTTTTTGTCGACTTCGAGGGTCACAAGGACGAAGCCAAACCGAAGCGAGCACTGGAAGCGTTGGAGAAGCATTGCGAGCAATTGACCGTATTGGGGTCGTTTCCCGTTGGCGATCTCGTTGAGTGACGGGCCGGGATACACGCGAACAAGCAAGAGAAGACGCAACACTACCAAGATCATCGTTATCTCCCCGAACTCGACCCAACAACAGATCGATCACGTCGTCGAGCGGATCGAAGAACTTGGCCTCAAAGCCCACTTGAGTCAGGGAGAGCATCGCACCATTATCGGCGTGATTGGCGACGAGAACAAAATCCAGGCCGAACCGTTGTCGGCCATTCCGGGCGTCGAGCAAGTCCTGCCGATCCTCAAACCGTTCAAACTCGCGAGCTTGGAAATGGCGTCCGAACCAAGTGTCGTCGACGTCAAGGGAGTTAAGGTTGGCGGCGGATATATGGCGATGATCGCCGGGCCGTGTGCCGTGGAAAGCTTTGAGGTTCTCGACGAAATCGCCGGAAAGGTGAAGGCGGCAGGAGCCAACATTCTGCGAGGTGGTGCATTCAAGCCGAGGACAAGTCCGTATAGCTTCCAGGGTCTCGGCCAAAAGGGCCTTCAAATTCTTCAAGAAGTTGGGGCCAAACACGGCATGCCAGTCATCACCGAAGTAATGGACCCGCGACAGGTCGAGTTAGTTGAGAAGTACGCCGACGTTCTTCAGATCGGCGCCCGGAACATGCAGAATTTTGACCTTCTGAAAGAGGTAGGCATGACGAAAAAACCGACGATGCTCAAACGCGGCATGAGCGCGACGGTCACAGATTTGTTGATGTCTGCCGAATATGTTTTGTCGGAAGGAAATCCGAACTTGATCCTGTGCGAACGGGGGGTTCGGTCGTTCGAAACGTCGACCCGAAACATGCTCGATTTGAGCATCGTGCCTAACGTCAAGCTGCAAAGTCACCTGCCGATTATTGTTGATCCGAGTCACGCCACCGGTCGCCCGGACTTGATCCCATCGATGGCCTACGCCGCTGTCGCATCTGGTGCGGACGGTATTCATATCGAAGTCCACAGTTGCCCTGAAAAGGCGTTGTCGGACGGTCCCCAAGCCCTTCTTCCCGAACAATACGTCGGCGTCATGGAACAAATGCGACGCATCGCCGATGCTGTTGGGAAAACTATTGCCTCCCCCGCCTAGTAATGAGATTGGGTTTGCTGCAGCTAGCAGCCCATCTCGCAAATGTCATCGCGTCGGTCCTTCATTGTGGAGGGGCGGCGAGGACCGGTTCCCTACCTTAACCAAGACGGCAACTCCTTGGGAAACCCAAGGTTGGCACACTATACATTGCCGCGGATAACACGAACAATATGAATAGCGTATCTAGACTTCCGGGGAGTGGGAGCGAGGGCCTCCACGACCAAACCCAGAGCAACGGGACGAACGGGCAACACAAGTCGAATGGAGCAAAGAAAGGGCGGGCGGTGCTGCAACCGAAAGAGGTCGATCACGAGCGCATTCGCAAGGCGGTCCGCGAAATATTGATCGCGGTAGGCGAGGACCCCGACCGTGATGGTCTCCTGGAAACGCCCGACCGAGTCGCGCGGATGTACGCAGAGATGTTCGCCGGCTTGCGGATTGACCCTCGCGAGCCCCTGCAAAAGACGTTCGCCGAGAAATACGACGAGGTCGTACTCGTGAAGGACATCTCGTTCGAGAGCGTCTGTGAGCATCATCTGCTGCCCTTTATGGGCCACGCCCACATCGCCTACCTGCCGAACGGACGGATCGTAGGTTTGAGCAAACTCGCTCGGGTCGTCGAGATCTTGTCTCGGCGACCACAAGTCCAGGAACGAATGAGCGAAAATCTCGCGGACCTGCTAGTGACCGAACTCGATGCTCGTGGCGTTGCGGTGATCCTCGAAGCGACGCATACTTGTATGACTATCCGTGGCATTCGCAAGCCCGGAAGTATCACCACGACGAGTGCGATGCGTGGAGATTTTCGAGAGAACGCCTCGACGCGGGCAGAATTGATGTCTTTGATTTTCTCCGGTCGCTAGGAACCAAATGAAAAATCCATCCTCATGATCGCCGTGTTCTTGCTCCGGCTCTCGTTTGGGTTGCTTGGGGCGCTACTGTTGATTCTCCGAGACGATGTGAACTCGCGTTTCTACCGAGTTCAATTCTTGACTAGTTTGGGACTGCTCGTCGGGACGATCATCTTTCCGCCTGACCATCCAGTGAGTACAGCGTTTTGGTGGGTCCTTGGATTTGGGATCACAGCATGTGTTCTCGGGTCGATGAGTTGGATGTTCGAGACGAATCCGTTCGGCAAGACGCTCGTCGTGATCTCGGCTACACTCATTGGGGTGTTGATCGTGTTGGTGTCGCTAGGCCAGCCCGCTGGTCCGTGGTGGATGTGGTTGGGAGACCACCTGACGTCGGCGGCTGTCACCGGGTTGTCACTGACGGCGATGTTGTTGGGACATTCGTATCTTGTGGCGCCGATGATGTCGATCAAGCCCTTGCAACGACTGATAGTAGCGCTGGGCGTGGCGATCTTGCTGCGAGTTGGTATTTCCTTGTACAGTCTGTGGTTGTGGAGACAAGGGAACTTAACTATGGTGAACAATGCAGTCGTCGTGTGGTTAGCGGGACGTTGGTTGGCAGGATTTATCCTTCCATTAATTCTTGGATGGATGGCGTGGGAGACGTCACGAATTCGATCGACACAATCGGCGACGGGTATACTGTATGTCGTTACGATATTTTGTGTCCTAGGTGAGTTGACGAATCAGTTGTTGGTAAATCAAACCAATCTGCCGCTGTGACAGAGGAGACAGTTCTGTTTTGGATGTGTAGTTTGGGTTAGGGGAAGGTTAAAGTCAGACGAGGACCCACCGTAGTTCGACGATCCTAGAAGATGGTGGGCTTTCGCCTGGACTTTAACCTTGCCTTAACCCATGAACTATGACTACGACCGACCCCAAACGCATGCGCGGAGCAAACACGAATAGTGCGAGTTCAATTCGATTGTCCGAACTGTGAAGCCCCAACCCGATCTCCTTTGCCGGGAGATCCGGATTGGCAATGTGGCAACTGTGGCCAAGTGCTGAACTTGGACCGACAAGTTGACGAGACAATTCCACTGTGCATCATTTGCGGGAACAAAGAGCTATATAAGAAGAAGGATTTTCCTCACACGCTTGGAATGTATATTTTGGTGATTGCGTGCGCCATTTCGTTTTACACATATCTAAATTATTGGGTCATTGCGACGTGGGTCATACTCACCGGAACGGCCGTGTTCGATGGTGTGTTATTCATGCTCGTGGGTGATGCCGTCGTTTGTTATCGGTGTCAGGCTCACTACCGAGGGATCCCGAAATCTGTGCATGAGCCATTTGAGATAAGTGTCGGTGAGAAATATCGGCAAGAGCGGATGCGGATGGGTAAGTGATCGACCCTTCAAGTAATTCCGAATCTGATTCACCACTTCCGAAAGAGCACCTCGGTGTATGAGCGATCCTTTACCTGTTCCTTCGTCATTTCGAAGGCCCTGTTGTCGTGTATCGAACGAGCGTCGAAACATCTTCCACATCGCGTGTTCGATTTCAGTACGTTTCGGCTATTTCTAGAGTTGGTCGAGAGTCTCGTGTCCAGGATCGCCCGTCACCCACTACTTGGAGAGCCGTTGGGCAAGATAAAACACTCGCATGTCTTTTGTTCTTTCCAGTCACCCAACACTTCGATTAGAACGTTGGGCCATCCAAGCGGTGCCGCCTAACTGTCAGTCTTGAAGTCATTTCCTCCTTTGTGCCGAAGCCAAGCGATCTCCCGCTTCGAGATTGATGTCGTGCCTCTGTAGTAAAGCAACTACTTGATTCAGACTCCGGTCTAAATTTCGAGATCGACCAGCATTCTGAAACGCCCTTTCTTCCAGTCACGCGGGTTCTTTTCCAACTCTTTATAGTCTTGGGCCAGAAGGGGCTGTTTCTGGCGAAGGGTGTAGTGGTCGGCCCTGGGTTCGCTTTCGTATTGCCTGTTGGGTTGTTGTCGGGCCCTGAGTTTAGCTTTGCACTTGCTGGGAACGGATTAGAGCTTTTCGTGCGATGCCGACATTCCTCCATGACGTTGTGGAGGTGACGCAACACGCGCCATTCAGCTTATACCTTAGCTGCCGATGCCACCTTTTGTATACGGCGGCTGATGAATTTCACCCAGCACAACATCAAGCGTAAATTTTTTTGACAACAAAGTGCAATGCCAAACCGAGTGGACTCGCGATGCAATCAGAAGAGGTGGGAAGTTGTGAACCATCGCAGGAATCGTTGTCCCACAAAAAAAGCCAACTCAATAATCTGAACGTTCGCAGATTTTCGGGCCATAAATCCCGGAGAATACCAGCTTTGTC
>CAYYUU010000248.1:0-8782 GCA_964474955.1 uncultured Alcaligenaceae bacterium
GAGATTATGGCCCGCATAGTAATCGGCGCGTTTCCGCTCCAAGGATACTTGTAGACCAGATGCTTGGGTTGGCCAACTATGCCGGTTTTTGGGCCGTCCTCGAACACCAACTTTCCACGCTGGTTGTATTTTGCGTAGACCGGAATCACTACCGCGGCATTCGGTTCGAGCACCATGTCGCTATGGCCGGGCGTTTGCCGAATTCGACGGCTCCCGACTTGCATCGTCAGAGGAGACACCGACTTCTTGGTGGCTCGGTTTACACGAACGAAGATTTCGCCGGTTTGCAGTGCATTTTTAGTCGAGTTCAAGTCTTTCCTTGGAGTGACCGAGATCACCATGATGTCTTTCGTGTGGTTCTTCAGCCGCAACTCGAACTTGATCTTTTTGTTCGGCTCGATCGATCTCGCGTCGACCGACAATCCAAGGGATAGGCCATTTACTGTCGGTACGTTCCTGGGTTTTCCTTTGGGATTCGGACGTTTCGGAGCGAGCGTCTTGGTCTGTCCCTTCTTCGCCGAGTTGGCTTTCTGCGGAGGAACTTTCGTTTTGCGCTCCTCAGTGCCTCCACCATTCTTCTGCTGCTGTTTGGTTTGCCCAGGTCCGCCTTGAGCGATTTGCATTTGCTTCTGGGCAGCTGCTTGTGACGGATCGTTATTCGGTGACGTCGCTCGCCCACTTCCAAACCACCACAGTAATCCCAGGCAACACAACAGAGCCACGGCGACCGCGCCGACCAGTTGTAATTTCTTTCCCGACATCGCCCGGATCACCGATCTGGCGAGATCGGCCGCGTCGGTCGGAACTTGGTCGGCCCCGATGTTGGCAAAATTGATTGCGTTCTGGGCCGTCGTTTCGGTCAGTTCCAGACTCGCCGCCGTGGCTGCTTGCCGACTCCAGAACGTCACCAACGCTCCCACCGAAAGGGCGACTCCATGCCGCGTGAGTCTGTCGGCCAGAAGTTTTCGGCCTCGGAAAAGTCGCGTTGCGATGGTCCCTTCGGGGATTCCCAATTCCTGGGCCGCTTGAACTTGCGTTTTCCCTTGTAGATCACACAGAACCAGAGCCGAACGATATTTTTCGGGAAGCCGCGACAACTCGGCATCGACGACTTCTTGAACTTCTTTCTTTTCGGGTTCCCGATTCGGCTCTTCCGTCGCGGGCTGAGCCTTTTGTTCTTTGACCAATCGGTTTTGGCGTTTGGTCTTGGCCTTCAGAGCTGTTCGAGAAGCCACGCCATATAACCAAAGCCCGACGTTGTCTTTTGGGATGATCGAATTGGCTCGGCGAACGAGGACGAGGAAAGTAGCCTGGAAGGCGTCTTCCGCGTCGTGAAAGTGTCGCAAGATTCGGCGACACACGCCGAGCACCATCGGACCATGACGACGCACCAAGGCCGCAAAGGCTTGTTGGTCCTGTTGGGCCAGATAAGCCTCGAGTAGTTGGCCGTCCGTTTGCTGACCATCTCGCATCTGCGGCGGGGCAGAGTCGCGGGAGGTCGGCGGTGTCAATTGTTCGTTCGCCATGGCTATCGAATCCAGAAATCGTTCCTGTTTACTGTACATTGCCGCCTGGTCAGACGATCCATTCATCAATTTTCGATTTTCTCGAAAAAAATCGGAAATCGTCTCGGGAGGTCAAGAAAGGCGATAAATCCACTCTTCCACGACTTTGCCTCGAGCATTCGCGAAGCCTTCGTCTTCTCCGTAACGCTCGAAGCCACATTTTTCGAGAACCCGAGCCGACGCCACATTATCCTTCACGACTCTGGCAAAAAGTGGCCGGATTTCGACTTCGGTCAACAACAGGGCAAGTGCCTTGGTCGCGATCCCCTGACCCCAATGTTCTCGACCGAGCCAGTAAGTGATTTCGGCGTCACCGTCCCTGTCAAATTGGACGACATGACCGACGACAACATTTTGGGCAACGATCGTTTTCTTAACGATGGAATCGTTCGCCAGAACCCTGGCCCAATGATTCGAAAACGCCTCTCGGTCGGAAGGATCCTTGGTCGTGAAGGCGGCCATCGCGACGGCGACCGAATCCAGCTGATGCTCGAAGAAAATCGGTAAGTCTCCTTCGGACACGTCTCGAAGGATGACGGATTGCGAATCGGTTGATTCCATCGAGAAAATTCCGGCGGTCCGAAGGGATGGGGCGAGGGGAGACTTCCGTTCATTGTATCCGCAGACGGATCGACGTGCAAAACGACAGAGGTAAGTTGCTTTTCTCGCGTGCAGGCACTTTGCTTTGCAGGCTTCGCCTGCGTCCGAAAAGTCAGAAAAGACAAAGAACTTTTCGCGGGGCGAAAAGCAACTTTACTCAAGACAGCTATTTATCCGACCGCCCAGCAACTCAATAATCCTTCCCGTTCAAGCTTCGGACGACCGACTTTTGCCATTCTTGAAGTGCTACTCGCATGGCCTGCACTCGGTCAGGGTGTGTCTTGGCGAGGTCTTTTGTCTCGTAGGGATCTTTGGCCAGGTTATACAACAAGTAGCGAGAGCCTTCGATTTTCTTGCCTTTTCCTTTTTTCTTGCCCTTGCCTCGGACTGGTCGAGGATCCTGGTGTAATTTCCAATCGCCATCGATCCACGCCGCGTGGCCTGGGAACTCTTTCACCGAATATTGTTTTTTGATCTTGGCGGCGTCGAGGCGGAGGCGTTTCTTGTTCTCGGGTTCCTTTCCTTGCTTCTGGGCTTTGAGCAGTTCGGTCATCCATGCGTGGCTCGGCGTCGAAATTCCTCCGATGGGGTAGTCCCAAAATCCCATCGGTTTGGGCCTCTTTTTCATTTTCCCGTTGAGCAATGGGACCAAGCTGATTCCGTCGAGTGGTGGTTGTTTCTTTGGCTTGGCGCCGACGATGTCTAAAAGCGTGGGGTAAATGTCGCACGTGTTGCAACGCACGTCGATGACGCGGTGTTTGGAATATTTTGCGGGCCATTCGAGTATCGCGGGCACGAGCAGACCGCCTTCGTAGACCGAACCCTTGAAGCCACGAAATCCGCCCGTGGAACCGACGCGCGGGAGGGCCCCGTTGTCGCTGCAATACCAAAGGATGGTGTTTTCGGACAGGCCGAGCTTTCGGAGTTGGTCCCGAAGTTTTCCGAAGGCTTCGTCCATCGCGGTGATTTCGCCATAGAACTCTTGCTTGTTCTTGGGTTGGTCGGGATACATCTGGCGATACTTGGGCAACGTTCGGTGCGGGTTGTGGGGAGACCCGAACCAGACGACGGCGAAGAACGGCTGCTTTTTCTTGGAGCACTTCTTGATGAAATCGAGGGCCGCGTCGACCGTGACCATCGAACTCTCGCCCTTGGTTTGCACGGCCTTGCCTTTGCGAGAGAGGATGGCGTCATTGTCGAAGAAATTCTCGGCGGAGAACCACTCGTCGAAGCCGCTCGCGCCGGGATTGACGGGGCTCCCTTTTCGGCACGAACCAAGATGCCACTTTCCGAAGTGGCCCGTCGTGTAGCCCGCTCCCTTCAGGGCTTCGGCGATCGTGATTTCTTGAGGACGCAGTGGCCAACCCCACTTGAAGCAACTGAATCGATTCGGATGACGCCCCGTCATGACGCTCCCGCGAGTCGGCGAACAAACCGGCGCAGCGGCGTAGAATCGATCAAACCGAATGCATTCCTTGGCCATCGTGTCGATGTTGGGTGTCTTGAGAACGTTGTGTCCGTTGTAGGCCATGTCGCCCCAACCCTGGTCGTCGGCCATGACCAGAACGATGTTCGGCTTCTCGGCTCCGAATGCGACGTGGCAGGCGATCAACGAAAGGAGGATGGCAAACAAACTTTTGAACAGTGCGCGAGAGGACTTCATGTGGCTTTTCCATAGGAGTGATTCGGATGCGGATTTAATTGCCTATTGTATCAAGCAGAAGTGGGCGCGTCCGCGAAGAAGTTCGGAGATCGATTTGCGGGTGCGGCAAATTTTTCTGGCACTGGCAAAGGCAATCCGAAGAACCCCTCACCCTTTGAAAAAAGAGAGTGCGGTGCTGGAAAGCCCTTCTCCCCGCTTGCGGGGAGAAGACCCGGATCTGAGCGAAGCGGGAAAGGCTGGGGATGAGGGGTTGGCTTGATCGATGGTCTCACTAGCAAAAAAATTGCCACACCCTCGATTTGCGCCGCAACGATGGGTTGGAGGTGAGAGCGTGACGGCGTCCGAAACCAAAACAAAAACCAAAGACAAAACTACCAAAGCGGCAGCTCCGCTGCAGCACTCCAAAATAAACTTTCACCGAGCAACTTTCATCGTGTCGTTGCCTTCGCCCGAATTTCTCTCAGACGACAATGGCACCAACACTCCGGTCGTGGAGGGCGCACCCTGCGTGTGGACGACTTTCGTTGTTGTTGGCGTCGGCGTGGGGAATGGGAGTAACTCCTCGTCCGAAGGTTTCTTCGTGACCGGTGGTGGAAGTGGTTTTCGCTGGCGGACGTATCGCGGTGTGTACTGATGATACGAAGGCTTTTGATGATATGCCCGAAGGTAATAGTAACTCGGAACCCAGTAATGCCAACAACTGTAACAAGCGTAACGTCGGTTGCAACGTGGACAACAACCCTCTTTCGGCTGGACGTGATGAGTCGCATGGTGCGTCGAACTATCACAAGTGGAGGACTTTCCACGGAGCCATGCTCCGAAACCTCCCGCGAAGGTGTCGCTTGGTGTGAAGAGACAAACAAAACCAATGAGTAATATCAGTTGAGTGATGTGGTTCCGCATGGTCCAAAGCTCCTTCTTCACTTCGAATCACCTCTATTCCGTATTTCTTATCTGTCCTCCTTTCTCCGCAACTTCGAACAAATCGATTCCATCCCGATCGATAGTAGTGATCGATTCTGTTAAATCGACATGACCGCTACACTTTACCGAATCAGTCCGAGAGAAACCCACGGACTCGGACCGTCAACACGCTGGAAGAAGGTTCGCTCAAGATGATTTGGACCGACGTTTGAAATCCGCCCGAGGTCAGCTGTTTCGGATCAACCGTGAGCCTAACTTTGGTAACAGTTTTGGCTGCCGAATCCCACTGGCAGCGGACGGCTGGGTGATTCGTCAAGACGTCCTTGATCTTGACCTTCTGCGAAGCGTCCGGCGAGCGAACTATTAGAACGCTCGGAGCAACAGGCTTGGTGCGGCTCAAAGCAACTCGAAGTCGGCTCGGCGTGACGGTGGCCCGAGACACGCCTTTGATAATACTGACAGGCACCTTCAACTCGCGATATTCGACGTCGTCGGTGTATAGCACCAAATATTCGCGATGGGTGCCATCCGGGAGGGCCCGCGTGACTTCCAGTTCGACGGGCGTGGTCCATTGTCCGTCCTGCTTGGATCTGGAAGAAACTCGCCTTGCTTTGAGATGCGGAGACGTACACTCGACCGCAACGACCTTGAGCGGTTTGGTTCGCTTGTCGTAGAGGACGAACTTTTGCTTGAAAGAACTCCGCACTCGCATGGCTACCCGAGCCGGCTGAACGGAAACTTCTGTTTCGAGCGTCGCGTGCAACTCGACGGCTGCCGTCTTGGTGTCTGAACCTTCTTGATATTGGATGTAAGCCACCCATCGTTTTTCCCCGGAGGCGGAACTGAGCGTCTCCACCTGGAGATCGATGGTTCCTTTCTCGCCTGGGGCATAGGTCTTCTTCGCCGACTTCGGGATGACGCATTTACAACCGGTCCGTGTGCCTACAATCCGAATCGGCCTTTTCCCGGTGTTCTGGAATCGGAAAGTTCGCGACAAGATGGGGCCACTTTTGATTTTACCGGCTTTGACGATTTTGTCTTGAAAGACGAGGTCCGCATGGGCCTTCGGGATTGGAAGAGAGAGGGCGGCGATGATCACTCCCAAAAGCCATCCCCACTTCTCCCGACTAGTTCGCTCTCGCATTCTTCCAGCTCCTCCACCAGAATTTTTTTGAAAAATTTCGGACGTGATGTACGAAATCTGGGCGTTCTTGCCACTAATGATGGGTAGATGCCGAAAAGTGCCATTCGGTGCAATGGTGATCTCGGGGACGAAGAGGCACGTTTCCTTTCGGACCGGAATCGTGAACTCCCCCGACTCGCTGGTTTACCGAGGATTTCTCAATGCGTTTAACTTTGCGAACTTTGTTGGCTTACCTCGACGACACACTCGACGCCGATGAAGTGAAGGCCATCGGGCAAAAAGTCGCGGACAGCGACACGGCCCAAGAGTTGATTGCTCAGATCAAACAAGTGACCCGGCGAAGGCGTTTGACGACGCCTCCCGAAGAGGGCCCGGGGAGCGAACTGGAACCCAACACGATCGCAGAATATCTCGACAACGAACTCTCGGAAGATCAGGTCGCCCGCGTGGAGCAAGTCTGCCTCCGTTCGGACGTTCATTTGGCCGAGGTCGCTGCGTGCCATCAGATTTTGACGATCGTTCTGGGTGAACCAATCCTCATCCCGCCGACGTCGAAGGACCGGATGTACAAGCTCGTCAGCGGCAAAGAGGCTGATCCCAGTCGGAAGGCCTCCGCCGAACAAGTCCAAGACCATCCCCCGACGCCGACACGGGCCAAGTCCGAAGAGGACGAAACTCTGCGGATGGGAGTGCCGGCTCTCAGCAAGCAAACTCCGACGAGCCAGGTGTTGATTGTGATCGGTGGTGTCATCGCCGCCGTAGCAATTCTTGCGTTTGCGATTTTCCAGGCTCTCAGCGGCAACGATTCCACGAATCGGGTCGAAGGACCATCCGGCAAAGTCCCAAAAGTCTCGCCCCAAAACAAGACTCCGGAATCTTCAAAGCCTGAAAACAAAGAGAACAAGAACAACCAGGTCGTGACGCCCAAGGGCCAAGCCAAAGACAAGAACGGCGAGAAGACGCCAGGCCAGACCAAGAAGAAAACCGGCACCGAGCCGAAGAACAACGAAACGAAGGAACCCGGAAAGACCAAGAAGGATCCCGGCACGAAAAAGACACCAGAAAATCCCAACCCACCACCGACCAAACTCTCGGTGCCGCCGACTGGCAAAGCCAATGTTTACATTGGCAACTATGTCGAAAGTCCAACGGGTCTGCTGCTCCAGAAGCCCCGGAAAAGCAAGTGGGGTCGCGTCTCGGCCAAGAACGGAAAACTCTACAGCGAAGCTCAGTTGGTGAGTTTGCCTGGCTTCCAAAGTCACGTCGCTGTGGCGTCGGGTCTGAAGTTGAACTTGTGGGGGGCAATTCGGGGAGCCCCTCCGCACCCGCCGTACCTGCGGGAAAGTGCCGTGACGGTCCATAAGACGGATGTGCCGCTGGACATGACGCTTGACCGAGGGCGAGTGTTCATTAACTGTTCGCGAAAAGGCGAAACGCCAATTCGCATTCGGTTCAAGAATCCCACAAACCCGCAGACCGAAATTTGGGAAGTTCGGATCACCGGGACCGATTCGAAAAAGCCCGAGGCCCAAGTTCTGGTCGAGAAATGGGCTCAGTTCCCCGAGAAAGACCAATTTTACCCGGACAAGGATGACCCCCTCCGCCGTGGACCGCAGGCGTTCTTCGCGCTGATGGTTCTCAAGGGCAAAGCCAGCGTGACGGCGTTCAGTGTGACTGGAGAAAAAGACGAAAAGAAGCTCTCCGGTAAATCCGGCCCCTTCGCGTTGCAAGGGCCTCCGGGGAAGTGTCTTCTGCTCTGGCGGAGTTATAAGGGGACGCTCGAACCGATCACCCAAACCGAAATTCCCAACGGCGCAAAGATGAACCCGGCTCCGCCACAGAATCTGAGCCCCATGGAACAAATGCAGTATGTCAAGACGCAACAGGCGATTGCCAAGGCCAAGGTCGCCTTCCAGGAGGAGTTGAAGGGCGATCTCGCCGTCGCCCTGCAGAGTTTGGTCAAAAAGAAGACACCGCCCGGAGTCGCTCCTTTTGCGATCCAGACGTACGCGGCCATGGACGACATCGGGAGCCTTGTGGACGAATTGGAGAAAGAGGACGTGGCAACTCGTCGGGCCGCCATCGAAGCCGCCGCCCACTGGATCGGACTGAAAAAGAATAACGAATACAAACTGTTGGACGCTCTCAAGCAAGACTACAAAGACGACGATGTGTCATTGATCATGTACTTGCTGCACAAAAAAGTCTCGAAGTTCTCGATCGATGAGGCCATCGACCCAAAGATTTATCAAGTCCTTGTGGAACACCTGGATCATCCCAAGCGCGTCGTGCGTGAGCTGGTGAGCTACTACTTGTACTACGAGCTGCAACAATTCTTCCCCGAGAACAAAGGCATCGACGTCGTCACGAAGATACCTTACTCGGTGGACATGCCTACGGCCCAACGCCAGAAAAGCCAGCAGCTTTGGGAAAAACTGCTCAAGGATGGAAAGATACCGCCGACAACTTCTGCGTCGAGTGGTTAAGAAAGGGGAAAAGGGGAAAGGGAAAAGAAAAGCAACATTTCAGCCTTTCCCCTCTCACCTCTCTTAACCCTTGTTCAATCATTCTCTGGTCGAATTTGCACTGCCCGCGACCCCAGCCTCGCCAGGAACCTTGCCTTTTGTCTTGGTGAGAGCTCCTGGATGAAACGACTTCGGGCGGCGCTAATCCACCGGATCGGACGCCGACGATAATCCGTCACGACGCGAGTTAGCACCGGTCCCGGATGTCGTAAGGCTCCGCGAATCCTCGCCTCCATTCCTTCATCGCCCAAGATTTCTTGGTAGGCCACTCCGAAACCTTGAGCCAATGCCCGATAATCCAACCGTGCGAGGATCGTAGCCGTCGTGCGCATGTAGGCCGATTGTTGGAGCAATTGCATGT
>CAYYUU010000249.1:0-8769 GCA_964474955.1 uncultured Alcaligenaceae bacterium
GGGCTCGGCCAGACAACACGACCCGGACGAAGAATCCGTAACACTGGAACAGTAGCGACGCGGTGTAAACCACGAATCCTGTGACGTAGGCGATGCGAGAGTTCAAGCCCATACTCAGGCAGAATGCGAGCAACGCTCCGAGCATCAAGACCCACGACCACATGAATGGGCGGACCTTGTTGAACGTCATTTCCATCTGGAGGAGCGAGCGATTCGGCTGTTGGATTTCGGCACCCAGAACGAGGTCTTCCAAGCGAGACATCACGCCGTCTTCGCCCGGATATGTTTGTCCCGTCGCTTCCTCGCTGGAGATTTCCATGGCCCGGAAGACGTCGCGAATCTCGGAGTTGAACTTCTCCACGTCGCCCGAGCGATACGCCTTCCCTGCTTGGTCTAGTTCCCGCAAGACAATTTTGGCCCGGCCTGTTTGGGGTGGTTGGCTCTCTAGTGCTTCCTGGTAGAGATTCGGAAACCGGGTTTCGAGATACCGCATGTGTAGCGGTTGGTATTCGGCCTTAATCGGGACATACTTGTCCGGGTTGGGCAACATCTCTTTGAGGTCTTCGAGGGCCTGGTTGTCTCGGGCTTGGAGGAACCTGTCAAAGGCCGCCGCCACTTGATCGCTTGGCGTCTTGGCGATTTTCAACAGGTCTGTGAGTTCTCGGACGGTCGTCTCTTTGGCGAAGAAATTGGTGAGCCAACCGTCAAACTTTTCTGCGTTCTTCTCATCCAAGTTGGGATTCGCGCAGAGGTCTCGCACGAGTTGCTCGAAGCGTTCGCTGGACTTCTTTTCGGCGGAGTTGAGCGGCCACGTGAAGACGGTCCGGGCGACTAGTTGGCTGGCTTGGCGCTTGCTCGAGGCATCGTTTTCCTTAGCTCTCAGTTTCCGATATTGGTCCACGAGTTGTTCGCGATTTTTCGCCAACCGGGGCCGCAAGTCGTTGATGCCTTTCTGACCTTGGCCGTTCAAAATGGCGGCCTGGAAGTCCGAGAGCGCCGACTTGTGCTCTTCCTTGAGGTAGAGTTCGGGAACTTGGTTGAATCGGTCTCGGATGATGACTTGCCAGTTTCCGGGGTTCTGGACGATGAGCCGGAGTTGGTTGATCGAGAACCACGGCGACATCGGCACGCGGTCCAACATCACGAACGCGAAGGGATCTCGGACGGACTCTTCCGGATTCGCGGTGGCAGAGCCCATTGCGAGTTTAGGTGTGACGTACTGGGGCTTGAGGCGGATGCGGCGGTACAAGCCGTATCGCTGAAACGTCTCCTGGTAGGGTATCCAGAACGTGTCTTTCTGGTTGCCCAACTCCCGGAATTTCACGGGATTGATTTTCCGGAGTCGAACCACGCGGTCGGTGAAATCTTGGAATTGCCGCGGCGAGAGATACTTCCCTTCGATGAGATGTTCGGTCTTGGCGTCGACATCCTTCATGCGGCCTTGAGAGTCCATCGCAAAGACATATCGACGGAATTGTTTGTTCTCGCAAAGAATGAAGGCCCGGTCGTTCCACTCGCTCAGGGGGAGTTTTTTGGTCTCGTCGTTCGGTGCATAGAGCGGGCGATTGGGGTCTTGCTCGAACATCCAGTCGAGGACGATTTGGACGGCGTTGAGCTTCTGCCACTTGTAACGCCCGGTAATGCTGAGCAAGACTTCGTTGGCTGCCGTTTGGAAAGGCTTGACGCGAGCCTTGTGGACGACGGGTTGTTCGGCTACGTATTTCCAATCGACGTCCGGCAGTTTGATTTGGGCTTGGTTAGCGGCCTGGTCCGCGCCACGCCCGGTGATCATGGGGCTGAAATTGATCCACGTCAGCCAAAGGAAGAGAAAGCCCACGACGGCCAGCCCAGCGAAATGCCATCCGAGCGCTGTCGGGGTGAAGTAACTTTTCTGGACCGAAGTCTTTGCCGTTGAAGCAATTTTCTTCGGCGCTGATTTTTCTTGGATTGCTTCTTTCGGATCGATGGTGGAGGCCATTGGGAGAATACCTCGTGATGGAAGGTGGAAGGAGGAAGGAAAGGCGGAAAAGGAAGGTAGAGCGTTTTGCCTTCCGTCTTCTGCCTTTCTATCCTCCTTCCCCGTTGCTATTCAAGTATCGTCAATTGGATTGTCAGTCGGATTCGGTGTCCCTTTGATTTTGGAATCGGCTTAGAGCAGTACTTTGCTCTGATCCTCGCTAGCGCTTCGAGTTGGTGTAAAGCCAATTCCAAAATCGGGAGGAACTCCTGTCAGATTGTTACACCGGTTGTAAGATTTTACCACCCATGCGTTGCTGGATAAACGCTTTCAATGGCGGCAGGAACAAAATACTCAAGGCGAACGCCAGGAACACACCGGCCATCCCCAGAATGATGGGCTCAAAGCCGGTCCACCCGACGACTGCCGCGAGGCCCTGATACAAGAAGATTCCGGCGCCGCCCAAGAAGCCAGCGAGCATGCAAATCCACAACGCCCAGTCCTGGCCGAGCCAAACCAAATACAAGAGGACCGCGGCCATGACGATGTCCGTCACTTGTCCGGCGTCGAACGTCTCCGCGTTGATGCAAAGGACCAGGCGGAGGACAAATAGGAACAACACCACGGCACTGAATCCCAAGAACAACGTCTGGCCCAAGCTGATCGTCGAGGCACTGTGTTCCGCTTGCTCTTGGTCTTCGTTGCGGACTCGTTTCACGGGCTTGAAGAAGTACGCCCGCATGTAAAACATGATCGCGATGCCGATGCCCAAGAGCAACGATCCGCGATACTTCAAGCCGAGACCAGGATCGGCCCCAACGGTGAAACCGGAGTATTCGACCGGACGACCGCGAGAGTCTTCCCGTTGTTGCTCCCGCCCTTTTTCGTCGCGATAGGTAACTTCTTGAAGTGAGGATTGATAGAACGTATACCCTCGATGTTTGAGGGGTTGGTTCATGGTGATGTATCGCTGCTCGCCGTTGAGCCCGCGTTCCTTGTCGTAAATTCGCACGTGGCTGCTGTAAGAAGCGGCCTGGTTGGTCCCCGGTTGGAGTGTCTTGGTGGCTTCTTCCAGTTGGACCTGGAATTCAACGTCGTGAGTCTTGTTGTCGAACGTGATGGAATAGACCGACGGATTGGTGTCGGTGTCTAACACGACGTGCTTGGGTTGTTGGGCGAGCCGGGCCTCGTAGCGTTCCACCCAGAACTCTTTCGTTTCCGACCCGACGGTGAGGCGACATTTGATGGCCTTAGGATATTTTCGCAGGTCGGACTCTTTGGCTCGACCGGGCAAGATGGCGACCGCACGGTACGCCGGTTCCTTAGAGGCATGGTCGTAAAAGGTCGGAACGCGGAAGACCCATTGCATCTTGCCGCCGCCAAGACGATGGTCCGAACCATCCGTCTCCAGGAGTCCCTTGTTCTTCAGAGAATACGGCGTCCCTTCTCCCTTAGCCCGGACGAACGTGCGGAAGTGGAGCTTCCGCGTCTCGGCTTCGTAAACGAACTGGACCCGAGCGAGAGGTCGACCTCCATGCCGTCGGGATTCAATCGGGAGTTGAGGCGTGTGGAACCAGAAATAGGGGTTGTTTCCTCCTTGTTTCAGTTCCTTCTTGACGTCAGGATTGTATACGACATTTTGACCAAAGGGTTCGGCCATCACGTAATCTTGGGGGAACCCATTGGCGTCGGCATACTGGAATTTGACGACGGACCCGATCTTTGGGGCTTTTTCCAATTTTACGATTAGGATCGACCGGCCACCGCCGAGAGGAATGGGCTTTCCAATGTCCTTCTCGGTGAGTCGGACAGGTCGTGTCGCTCCGGGTGGCAAGACGACGAGCATACCCGGCCCGGTTGGTTGTTTCGGGGACTCGAAGTCTGGAATCAAGGCTTTTGGAAGTTTTCCAATCGACTCCAGCAAGAAAAGACCACCGAGCGACTGGGTGTCGCCATCTCCCGAGAGCCACCGATCTTGTGTGAAGCCGGCGACCTCCGACTCGAGTTGCACCTTGAAGGCAGGAGGGTCACTTGGAATCTCCGTTGGGCTGTATGGATCGCTGGCCGCGAACGGGATGTAGTCGACGATTTCGAGACGTCCTTCGCCGCCCATGTTCATGGACCATCGTCGCCCCAGTGGCCGCTGAAGCCAATTGACGAACCGGAGGACCAGTCCATACTGACCATCGGCGGCGGCGACGCGGCGTTGGTCTTCGGCATTCCAGGGAAGGACACCGGGCCGGAAATCGGCTCTGTAATAGGTTCCTTCTTGATTATCCTGAGTTCGCACCCGAACAACAATTTCGTTGACATCGTTGTAAACCGCTTTGCTGTTCACTTGCGGATAACCGACCATCGCTTGAATCTCAGGATCGGAGGTATCGACAAGAACCATCATCGCGTCGGTGCCGGAGAAGGCGTTGACGAGCCCTCCGGCGAGCATCGTCAGCAACCCGATGTGGGTGATCACGAAGCCCGTTTGGTGTTTCTTGAAGGGCCACTTCTTGACGGCGGCAAAGAAGATATTGACGGCCAAAAGTCCCAAAAGTCCGTTAAACCACCACGCCTGGTAGACCAGCTGTTGGGCCGTAGCAGTTTGGAATCGGTGCTCCATCAAGGTCCCGGCCAGGACGATGACGGCGAAGAGTCCGAGCAGGATGACCGCGAGTTGGAGCGAGCCCAAGATCTTCGCGATTCGCTTGCCGAATTCTTCCAACTGCACCGCGGCGGGCTTTGGCTCGGCGGGCTTTTTCTCGGGGGCGAGTTTGGTCTTCGATTCTTTGATGGCGGTCACGGACGATTCCGTACCACCAGCGACCTGAAAGGCCTTTTGGAGGTCGGGTCTTTCCTGCGCCTTCTTGGTCGCGGCGCCGTTCGACTCGCCCGTCTTTTTCTTGGTTTTTTGAGTCGGTTCCTCGGAATTCTTGAGAGCCGCCGGGGCTTTGGAGGCCGAGGAAGGACGCTTTGTCTTGCGTTTTTTCGCCATGGCGTGACTCGTTGATCTCTATGGTGAGCAGGTACTAGATTCTGATCAAAATTTCATCGCTGCACTATTAATGGTTACCGTGATGGAATTCGTCGTCAAGACAACTCGGAGTGGCTAATTGACTGAGAATCAGAGTTTTAGTGATGTTCCCCGAAAAACTCAGGGACAGATGTCGAGCAAGCTCGGACACTCGCAAAGTTGAGAAAAACGTCTGGGATGGCGGGGTTCTTGTAGACGGCAAATCATGCCAAGGAGGGCCGGGAAGCCGCATTTTTCGAGCTTCTACAATTCTTCACGAAACTTATCTTCGCCGAGATGGTTACACTATGCAAGGGAAAAACGCCTTCTCCACCACGAAATCGGCCAGAAGAATTCGGCCCTCAGTGGTCATCTCTCGCTAACATACAAAAGACATCTTCTTTGTGATCGAATGTACGAATAACGAGGCCAGCCGGAATGGAAGCCGCGAAGGACACTGTTTTGTTGTGCGGGAAGGAAGAACGCAAGGGCGAAGGTTTGACATCCATCCGAAGCGAGATCTTCGTAGGACAGGTTAAAAACCTGTCCTACGGTCCTTGGCGAAAATCTCTCCAACGTGCAGCCCAAGCAAGACCGAAAAAATAGATCCAATCCGGGCGAACCTAACGTCGCCTGATCCCAAACCTGAAAAACTCATTAAAATTTGGAAAACAGCGTTAAGAAGTGCCCACTTTAATCCTCCTTTAATGAGGACTCGTGGTATTGTAACCATTGAGAAATCCGATACTCTGCGAAAGGACGACCTCCCAATGCTTATGCCGAACCTGACTCCCCGGATCGAAAACCGTAAAACACGCCGAGCCGCTTTCACGCTCATGGAAATGCTCGTGGTGGTCGCCATCATCGTGGCGCTCGCTGCCGTTGGTGGTGTTTACCTCCTCGGGTATCTGCGTTCGTCCCAGGAAAGCACTGCGAAAACTCAAATGAAGAATCTCGCGGAGCAGTGCAAAGTCTACTACATGAAGAACAACACTTGGCCCCAGAATCTGCAGGTGTTACTGCAACCCGACCCGAAAAACGGCAACCAACCCTACCTGGAAGATTCCAACAAGATCATGGATCCGTGGGGGAATCAGTACCAGTACTCGCCTCCCGCGGCCGGAAAATTGTATCCTCGGATCTTTACCACGAACCCGCAGACGAACCAAGTCATTGACAATTATCAAACGAACTAGTTAGTTCGGGCTCGCCCGTACATTCGCCAACCAGAACGAACTCGCACTTTTGGGGAAGATAGAGTGACTCGCAAACGACCTGCTTACACAATGATGGAGCTGGTGTTGGTCTGTGCCATCTTGATGGCTGTGGCTGCCATTGGAGTCCCGTACATCATCGGGATGTTGAGTGGCTCCAAGATCGACGAAGCCAAGGATGCTGTCCAAGCAGCCTTCACACAAGGACGCACCCAAGCGATTCGGGATGGGCGTGCTTACCGACTGGAAATCAAGAACAATTCGGGACAGTATCGGTTGGTCGTGGCCGACGACACGACCGTCCCCAACGACCAACAAATGCAAACGGCCATTAGCGAAGTGAAACGTCTGCCGGAGGAAGTGTACTTTTGTTGCACAGGTGGCGGTGACGGGAGCGGCGCTGGAGGTTGGATGCCGGTCGTCGTTTTCCAGGCCGACGGCACCGGTTCCGATGACGCGATGGTTCGGTTCCGCATGAACAACTCTGTGCCCGTGGTCGTACAGTTCCGCGGGTCCACTGGTCGCGTCGAAAACTGCGATTGGGAAGGCGAAGGCCAAATGCCTGTGTCTGCCGGTTCGTCGGTGCAATAGGAAAGGCAGCAGCGTCGCCGAAGGCGCGTCCCATAGAGACCATCCGGCCTTCTTTCACGGCAGACGTTTGCGTCTGCCTCTTTTTTTATCCTGAAGTCTTTGGCCTTTCTTGTGACCGGGAGAACTCATCCCCATGCGAATCCAGGCCGTGAATGTCCCACGCGATGGATTGACGTTGGCCGAGGTCATTCTCGCCGTCGTGATCTTTCTGTTCTCGTTGGCGGCCATCGCCCAGCTGATTTCCTTCAGTTCCGACCGGGCTTTGGAAGCGCGTTGGACCCAGGAAGGGATGATCCATTGTCAGTCGAAAATGGACGAGTTCGAGGCCCGAGTTCTGGCGATGGAAGGTGCGGCCCTGCAAGAGTACGAGGTCGATCCGGTCTGGCAATGGTCCGCCGAAGTCGAGCAGGATGCCGACCTTCCTGCGGCCTTCAAGGTGAAAATCACCTTCGAACGCCAGAGACCTTCGGGCTTGCCGTTCCAAGTTTCGCTCGAGAAGATTCTGATCAACCCGGACTTCCGAGGGAGCACGCTCGATCCGGCCCCGAAGATGCCCGCCGAGGAAGAAGAAGTACCAGAAGAAGGGATGGAGTAACATGGTCAGGTCTCAACGTCGCGCTGGCTATACCCTTATGGAAGTGCTCATCGCCCTGGCCATCTCTTCGCTGGTCCTGTACGCGCTGTATTTTTCGTTCTTCACTCTGTTCAGCCAGACGGAAGCGGGACGCGACGTCACCCGCAAGGCTTCCGTCGCCCGGAGCGTGTTCAGTCGTCTCCGCCAAGACATTCGGTCTCACTTGCCGCCCCTTGATCCGCGGCTTGTCGCCTTGGAAGAAGGGTTGTTGCCCGAGGCCGATCCGCTGGCCGATCCGCTGGCCGATCCGTTGGCCGATCCCGACCCCGCAGCAGCACCAAAGGAAGAAGAACCCGCAGAAGGCGCTGGTGGCCTGGCCACGAATTCGGTCCTGTTCAACTATGGCGTGATGGGGCAAATCGACCGCGTCGCGCTGTACGTCACTTTGGCCGGAAATCCGAGACGCCTGGAGCGCGACATCGAACTGTATGGTCGAGTGCGTCCGGACGTACGCCGCGTGTGCTACTGGATGGTGCTGGGAAACAACGGGCCGCTCGGTCTCGCGCGAATGGAAAGCAAACTCCCCACGGCGAACGAAACGCTCGAAGATTTTCCGTGGAACAACTTGCCCATCGAAACACAGCAACAGTACATTCTGGCTCGTGAAATCCGAAGCATTCAGTTCGAATACCTTGACGGATTGGACTGGCTCGTGGAATGGGACGGAACGCAACAAGCTCTGGAAGCGCCCATGCCCAAGGGGCCACCCGCGGCAATTCGCATGACCCTGATGATGGGCGACGCGAACACGGCACCGGACAACGTCGACGTGCTTCAGAGATTTCAACATACGGTCGCGATTCCGACGGCCAACGGTACCAATCTGGAAAACCTCGGTAACGGTGCGTTGGGAATGATGGGGCTCGAACAATGATGCTGTACAAAGTAGAGAACAGGGAACAGGGAACAGGGAAGGCAGTTCCGGCGAGTCAGACGCCCCCGCAAGCCGGTTCTTCCGGTGAGATCTCCCTGGGGCGTAAGGCCGTCGTTCTCATCATCGTTCTCGTGATCGTGACGATCCTGGCGCTGGCGGGCTATCGATATGCCGACCTCATGATGGCCGAATACGAAGCCGCCGACAACGCCGCGAGGGTCACACAAGCGAAGGCTCTGGCCGATTCGGGCATCAACTACGTTGCTGCGCTTTTGAGTAACCCGGAGAAAGTGCAAGCCGCATTGAACAACAACGTGTTCGATAACCCGGATTTCTTCCGGGTTAAATCGATCTTCCCGGACGAGATGTCTCGCTATCAAGGTCGGTTTAGTGTGGTTGCGCCGCCCTTTCTGAACGCCTCCAACGCAAATAACTTAGCTTTCCGATTTGTCGTGACCGACGTGTCCGGTATGTTCAACTTTAATTCGATGATTA
>CAYYUU010000250.1:0-8763 GCA_964474955.1 uncultured Alcaligenaceae bacterium
CACCGCCAGGAAGCCTGAAAGTGTGAGGTGGTTTTGCTCTGCGGAAATCGGCGTTCGGCAAACCCGAAATCGTCGCCGCTACGTGTGCAGTCCGATATTCATCGATGTATCCGACCGCCACACTGGAAAAGGGTTCGCGGATCGCGTGGGGGCCACTGGTGAAGAACAGATCGGTCGGCCCAAAACCTGCCGTCGAGCACAGCAAGTAATCTTTTTCGTATTTGGTCATGCTCATGTCAGACTCGCAACAAAAAAGGACAGGTCGCAAACCTGTCCTCCGAAAAAAGTTCAACTTTGTCGTGATTCTTCGACTTACTTCGCCCCGACACAATAGATCGCCTTGTTCGACCGGACGAAAATCTGTCCGTCACTGATCGCAGGCGTGGCATTGAAGATCGTGTTGTCGTCGGGGAATGTATTCTTCGCAAGAATCTTCAACTTTTCTCCGGCCTTCAACACGAACACTCCTTGATAGCGAGTTTGGACATAAAGCTTGCCGTCCGCCGCGATGGCCGAGGGATACTCGACGTTATTGCTGTGCAAACGGATGTCTTTGATTTTCTTGCCGTCCTTGATCGCCAAACAATGGGCAATGCTATCGGCCCAATAGAGATAATCGCCGAGGGCCACGGGTGAAGTAATTCCCGCCCCGCCGCGAGTCTTCCAAAGCACGTGGGTCTTGGTGATGTCGCCTTTTCCTCCGCACTTAATGGCCATCGTGCGGGCCGGGATGAAGGGACTCGCGTACGTGACAAACACCTTGTCTCCTTGCACCGCAGGTGTGGCACAAGTTCCGCCGTTGGTCCCTTTCCCGCCAAGGCCCTTGGTGAACCAGAGTTCCTTCCCCGTCTCCGGATCGAGGCCCACGACTTTCTGCGGACCATTGATCACGATCTCTTGTTTGCCGCCTTTGAGATCGACGACGACGGGCGAGACCCAATTGACTGGAACGGAATGTCGCCAAAGTTCCTTTCCGGTCGTCTTGTCCAGGCCAATGATGGCCTGACTCTCGACAGCGGCATTCACCACCAGAGTGTTCCCGGCCAGCACAGGACTCGTCCCCGAACCCCACTGATGCGTTCCAATTCCGACGCTCTTTCGCCAGAGCTGTTTTCCTTTGAGGTCGAACGCGAAGACCCCCGTCTTGCCGAAGAACACATACACTCGCTCACCGTCGCTCACGGGAGTGCTGGAGGCGTAGCCGTGCTCGCGAAGGAACCCCTCGAACTTCACTTCGGGAAGTTTCGGCTTGAGGGTCTTTGACCACAGGAGCTTCCCCGTTTTTCGATCGAGACACCCGAAATACAATCGCAGATCGTCTTGTTTGCCCGGCTTGGCTTTTTTCTTGAAGAGATTGAAGCCGCCGCTAAATCCTTTCGTAATCTTCAACCCATATCCTTTGTACCCGGTGACGAAAACGCGATCCCCGACGACGACCGGGCTCGACGCTCCGGGTCCCGGCAAGTCGGTTTTCCAGAGGATGTTGTTCTTGTTCCACTTCGTCGGCAAATTTTTGTCCTTGCTCGTGGCCGTTCCGTCTCCGCGGAAACCTCGCCAATCGGCATGACCAACACCGGCCAGCGTGAGGACGGTCAAGGCACACAAGAAAAATCTCGACATTGATCACTCTCCAGAGAAGGGGATGGGACGCAAATTCCTTAACTTTGCCGGATTTATAGACTGCGCGTCAAGGTGGGTTGCAAGAATGGATTCATCGTCCAATGATGTACCGATGTGGGTCGACTTCTTCGCGAAGGATTCGCAGTTCGTCTTCATTGGGAGGAAGGGTCGTTTCGACGGATTCGATGGCGTGGATCTGAAAGCCGGTGTTTTCTTGGACCTGTTCGAGTGTCACGCCGGGGTGCAAACTTAACACTTGCATCCGTTTCGTTTCGTCGTGGTAGCCCATGATGGCTAGGTCGGTGATCACGCGATATGGGCCGGTCTCGGGAGATAACCCGGCAGTTTCGCGGGCTCCCGGACCAGTGAGGTAACCCGGAGTCGTCATGAAATCGAGCTTCTCGGTAAATCGGCGTTTGTCGTGGTTCGTCACCACCAGAACACGCCAACAGAGAGAGGCGAGGTCGTTCGCTCCTCCGCTGCCAGGGAAGCGGACTTTCGGTTGGGTGTAGTCCGTTCCGATCATTGTCGAATTCAGGTTGCCGTAGGCGTCGATTTGGGCACCGCCGAGGAACGTGTAGTCCATGAGTCCTCGTTGGCACGTCTCCATGATATCGGCCATGCTCGTGGCCATCACGCCGCGATAGAACGTCCTCGAATCTCCCACGCTGATGGGCATTGTAGGGAGCTGCGGCGCCATTCCACCCGCTTCGAAGAAGACCACCAGTTTGGGTGCCTTCGTCCGTTGGGCCAACATCGCCGCGGCGCACGGGGCGCCCGTCCCGACGGCGACGGTCGCTCCGTCTTCGAGGAGCCGGGCGGCACAGCAGATCATGAGTTCCATTGAGTTGTGTTGCATGGCACTTCGCGAGTTCGAGTATGGTCTCGTGCCGGGCGAACGGGAACTCTAGGATTTTACCAACGCAAGGGTTTCCTCAACAATTTTCTTCGTCGTCAGCCCGTACTTTTCGAGCAACTCGTCGGGCTCACCCGACTCGGCGAACGTATCGCCGATCGTGACGAAACGCATCGGGACCGGATGTTGTCGGGCGGCGGACATGGCCACGATGCTCGACAATCCGCCGTGGGCAAGGTGTTCTTCGGCGACCACGATCTTGCCGGTTTCTTTCGCTGCGGCGAGGACGGCTGCGTCATCGCAAGGCTTGGCCGTGTGCATGTCGAGTACGCGAGCTTGCACGCCTTGCCCGGCGAGTTCTTCGGCAGCTTCGAGGGCTTTGGCGACCATCAGACCGTTGGCGATGATGGTCACGTCCTTTCCGTCGCGAAGCTGGCATGCCTTCCCGAGTTGGAAGTCACATCCGTTTTCGTAAATGACGGGAACTTTCGGGCGACCAACTCGGAGGTATGCCGGAGTTTTGATCTTCGCGAGTGCTTGGACGGCTTTGATCGTCGAAGGCTCGTCGGCTGTCACGACGACCGTAAAGTTCGGCAGTGAGCACGCGAGCGAGACATCTTCGATGCCCATTTGCGAGGGGCCGTCTTCGCCAATGCTGATTCCGGCGTGAGTCCCCACAACCTTCACGTCGAGATTCGGGAACGCCACCGACATTCGAAGTTGGTCGTAGGCGTTACACATGACGAACGCGGCGAAACTGGAGAGCCACGCCCGCTTGCCCGAACTCGCGAGTCCCCCCGCGATGCCGACCATGTTCGACTCGGCGATGCCGACGTTGAAAAACCGGTCGGGGAACTCGTTCATAAAGAATTCTGTGCGGGTCGAATTGTGGACGTCCCCGTCGACGACGACGATGTCCTGGTGGGCTTTGCCAAGTTCGGCCAAAGCCTGGCCAAAAGCGTCCCGAGTTGCCTTTCCCATCTTCATGAGCCTTTCCCCGGGTTGCGGGGCTCCTTTATGTATTTTGTCTGCGTGAGTTGTCGTTATATAGTTTGTCTATCCGGATTGAATCGAGAAGACTTCCGTTTGTCCCTCGCCCGCGCTCAGGGTTGGTGTCAGATTTCCTCGCTCGCGCTTCGGGCTGGTAGAAAGCAACCTACCAGTTCGAGTCACACAATTTACCGTCGCAATCGGCTTTTCAAAGTGGGCTGAAGTTCCGTAATGACTTGCATCAGGCGGTAAATACAGAATCCGATGGCTCCGTAGTAAGCAATCTGGGCGAGGGCGGTGATGATGGCCGACATTCGGAAGAAAAGGGCAGGCTTCATTTCGGCCTTTCTGAAGATCCAAACGAAGAACCAAGAACCACCAACGGCCACGAGGGCACCGCCGGCCACAGCGGCCAGCGTCATAATCATCAGGAATTGCAATTGCCCGCTGATTTTTTTGCTTTTCGTGTACCGAGCCAACTGCATCAGATACAAGAAAGTCATGACGACCGCGGCGATGATGAACAGACTTGTGAATATCGAAAACACAATGAGCGAAGCCGGAACCCCGAGCCCCAGTTGCCTGGGAAGACTCATCCTCATTACAAGCGTCGGGACCGGGATGTAGGCATACACGGCGTACGGCAAAAATATCTGGGGGTCGTAACCCAAGTAGGAATACATTAACTGGATGGCAGCCAGTAACAATGCCACTCCAACGGCAGCCGCCGAGAGGATCCCAAACAATCTGGCGTTCGACTCTGCAGGAACCAGACAGCAAAGAATCGATCCAGCCAGATAGGCCGCCCCACTCAGAAAGCCCAGGATGATGTACATGCAACCGGAGAACGTAAACAGTTCCATCATCAGTTCGCCCATCTTTCGTGCGTTTTCGGCCTCTTGCCGATTCATCGGTCGTGGTGCGCGGGCCTGGCCCACGTCCGTGGTGGCCACCATCGCGATGATCATCCCGACCAACGCGGCGACCGCTCCGATGGCCAAAAGAATCCCCATTGCCATGCTCGCATAGAACTTGAGCTTCAAGCCGAGGTTAGTGAGCTTCAGTTGCTGGCGGATAGTTTTGGGGCTGACGTCGTCTCGCCGGTCGCGGTCAAAATCGTCGTCGCGATCGTCATAGCGATCTCGGTCTCTCTCACGATCTCGATCATAGTCATCGTCGCGATCTCGTCCCCTGTCGTCCCTGCCGCGGTCGCGATCATCAAGATCGCCGAACATGTCTCCGCCTCGACCACCACGATCAACCTCTGGTTCTTTGATTCCACCATCGCGGCCATTCCCGGCAACCGGGGGCGGAACGGGATTCCGGATCGAGTCAGGTCGCAGGTCCGGAACGCGAAGCATTAACTCGCACGTCGGACACTGCACTCGAAGCCCGACGACGTGATCGCCCACGATTAATTCTTGACCACAGTGGCATTGCATTTTGATGGACATGGCCCAGTACCTTGCATCACATGGGAGAGGATTGACGAAAGTGGAAGGCGGAAAGTGGAAGGCAAAAGACAGCCGGGGCTTTGGCCAGCTGTTTCTGTGGCCTTCTCACTTTTCTGTTCTTCCTTACCTCGCGCTGAACCAATGACAAGACCAAGTTCGTCGAAACAGGCAAGATGCCTGTTCTTCGGAAACTCCTTCTGAGCATCATGCGAGCAGCGCGAGGAGTTCTTTCGCTTGCTCTTCGGTGTAAGGCTTTCCGTGGTGGTTGGCGTCGCCGAATTTGTCGGCGAAGGGATACCCCTTGACGGTCCGGGCCACGATGACGCTCGGTTGACCTTTGGTCGCGATGGTAGCTTGCAGCGCGCCGCAAACTTCCTTCAAGTCGTGCCCATTGATTTCCTGGGCGTGCCAGCCAAAGGCCGCGAAACGCTGGGCAACCGGTCGCAAGTCGAGGACTTCGGTCGTGGCTCCAGTTTGTTGATACCCGTTTTGGTCGACAATGCAAACCAAGTTGTCGAGGTTGTACTTGTGGGCCGACATGGCCGCCTCCCAAACTTGACCTTCGCCCAGTTCGCCATCGCCGGTCAGGACGAAGACTCGAGAGTCGAAACCGTCGATCCGGGCGGCCAAGGCATGGCCCACTCCGATGGAGAGGCCTTGGCCGAGAGAACCGGTCGAAGCTTCCACGCCGGCCAGCCGACGCATGTTGGGGTGTCCTTCGAGTGGGCTGCCGAGCTTTCGGAGCGTCGGCAACTGTTCGGGAGAGAAATATCCGGCTTCGGCAAGAATTGCATAAAGCAGGGGTGCGGCGTGGCCTTTGCTCATGATGAAACGGTCTCGCTGCGGCCAGTGGGGGTTCTTGGCGTCATATCGGAGGAACCCCCCGAAATATAGCGAGACGGCGATTTCTACTCCGGAGAGCGAACTCGTCGGATGGCCCGAACCGGCCGCCGTCGTGCTCGTGATGATCTCTTTGCGAATGGTCTTGGCTTTCGCGGCAAGCTGCGTAATCAAGTCGTCTGTAATTTCCGGCACGAGTGGGACTCCCTTTCCAAATGTCTGGAACGTATCGCTGGAAGTTGTCGTTGGAGCCCCAAGCCCTCAACGCGAGCGAAGCCGGTGAAGGCCGTCCGTCAATGGCCCATACTTTGGAACCAACGACGAGGGGCGACCATGGAACGAGTCTAGGCTTTCATGGTTAGAGAATACAAACCTGCAAGGGCGTCTGGAAGGGCGATTGCCTGTTTTCTCCAGTCCGATTTCTTGAACGGAGTGCGACAAACCAAATTGTGAAGATATATCTCTCTTTTCCGTGGACCTCGGAGACGAAAACGTCACGGCTGTCACTTGCGGAATACCCGCACAAGACCTTCCCCAATCCTTCCGTGGTTCCCGGCTTCCTTTCGCGACATTCGGATGTTGTGAATTGAGGAATTGAATGACCTCATGCCCGTCATCCAATAAGCCATTAGGCAGTAACTGCTTGCTTTCCCCGCCTTCCATCCTTGACCCAATCGTACCCGACGACTACACTGCGAAGCGTGTAAAAGACACGTTCACTCGATTTACCATTCCATCTCTGGGACAGATTCCAGCCATGTCTCTGACGCCGATGATGCAACAATACCGGGACGCGAAGGAGCGTCACCCCGGGATGATTCTTTTGTTCCGCATGGGCGACTTCTATGAACTCTTCGAAGAAGATGCCGAAGTCGTTTCGAAGATTCTCGAACTCAAACTGACGAGCCGGGACAAGGGAATCTCGATGGCCGGGTTCCCGCACCACCAGCTTGAGCCCTATCTCCACAGACTCATTCGCGCAGGGCATCGCGTTGCGATTTGCGACCAGGTCGAAGATCCAGCCACGGCCAAGGGACTCGTCAAACGCGAGGTCACCCGTGTCGTGACGCCCGGAACGGTGACCGAAGATCCATTACTCGACCCGAGACAATCAAACTACTTGGCGGCCATCGTTCCCGGCGGAAAAAAAGTCGGGATGGCATGGGTCGATCTTTCGACGGGACAATTTCTCGCCGCCGACGTCTTGGATGAGCGATACATCGATGAGATTTCCAGGCTTTCTCCTTCGGAGTGTTTGTACGCCGAGAAAGACCCCGGACAGTTGACCGACTCGATCCGTTTGATGTGTCCCGAGATCGTCCTGCAAGACCGTCCGGACTGGAACTTCGATCCGGAGACGGCGCGGCAAGCTCTCTTCGAACATTTCAAAGTCACGACGTTCGCCGGTTTTGGATTCGACGACTCGCAACCTTGCCTTGTGGCCGCTGGGGCGTTGCTCTTTTATTTGCAAGAGACGCTCAAGGCCAACCTCGGGCACCTGAGCAGCCTTCGGAAATATCGGCAGGACAGTTTTGTTTTGCTCGATGACGTGACGCGAAGAAGTCTCGAACTGACGCGGACGCTTCGAGAAGGAACACGGGACGGGTCGCTGTTGGCCGTCATTGACAGGACGGTGTCACCAATGGGAGCAAGAACCCTCCACGATTGGCTCATCGCCCCGCTGACCGACCGCAAGATGATCGAAGCACGTCTGGACGCCGTCGAAGAACTGGGACGAGAACACCAACTCCGCGACGAACTTCGGCAGGCGCTCGATAGCGCCTTTGACTTGCCGCGGCTCGCGACTCGCGTGAGTACCGGACGTTTGTCTCCCAAAGACCTCGGATCGATCGCGGTAACGCTTCGTTTGTTGCCCCGCGTGAAAGCCAAGATCACCGGAAGAAAGGCCGCGTTTCTGCAGCACCTCGAGACTCGCCTCGAACTTTTTCACGATCTCCGCGAGACGCTCGACAACGCACTCAAAGACGAATTGCCGCTGAGTCCGAAGGAAGGGAATCTCATCCGCGAAGGATATGATCCCGAACTCGATGAGCTTCGGAAAATCGCTCGCGGTGGCAAGGAGTGGATCGCCGAGTTCCAGGCCAAGGAAACCATACGGACCGGAATTAACTCGCTCAAAGTGGGCTATAACAAAGTCTTCGGCTATTACATCGAAGTGACGCACGCTCACATCGACAAAATCCCTGCAGACTATCAACGCAAGCAAACTCTGAAAAACGCCGAGCGATACATCACACCCGAACTCAAAGAGCAAGAGGAGAAGGTCCTCAGCGCCGAAGAGAAAAGCCAACAACGCGAATACGATTTATTCCTCGGGCTCCGCGAGAAGGTCGCCGAGCAAACGCACCGGCTTTTGCAAACGGCCGAAGTGTTGGCGACGCTCGACGTGATTGCGGGACTCGCTGAGTTGGCAGTCTCTCAAGAATACACGCGGCCTCAACTCGTCAACGAACCGTTACTCGACATCGAAGAGGGACGACACCCGGTTCTCGACATCACCCTCGACCGGGGGACGTTCGTTCCCAATGACGTCAAGCTGTCACAACAAGATGGTTTCCTTTGGCTCATCACGGGGCCGAACATGTCGGGCAAAAGTACGTTTATTCGTCAGGTCGCGTTACTCACGTTGATGGCTCAGATGGGGAGTTTCGTTCCGGCTCGACGGGCCAAGGTGGGAATCACAGATCGCATCTTTACGCGAGTCGGCGCGAGCGACGAACTCAGCCGCGGACACAGCACGTTCATGGTCGAGATGACCGAAGCGGCCAACATTTTGAACAACGCCACGAAACGAAGCCTCGTTATCCTCGACGAAATTGGCCGCGGCACGAGTACCTACGACGGAGTTTCGTTGGCGTGGTCGATCACAGAGTATCTGCACACTCGCGTCGAATGCCGCGGATTGTTCGCGACGCATTACCACGAACATCCCCAACACGCCGATACTTTTCCCGGCTTCCGAAACTACAAACAGCAAGTTCA
>CAYYUU010000251.1:0-8745 GCA_964474955.1 uncultured Alcaligenaceae bacterium
GGGACCGTTGGAAGGGTACAACCGTCCTCACGAACTGCCAGAGATGCCCTTTGGCTTGGGAATCCCCGATTGGGTGTTCTGGGGCATCGCCGTCCCCTGGTTGCTGTGCGTTGTGGTCACCTTCATATTCTGTCTCTTCTTCTACTCGGAGGAGGAACTGGGCGAAGATCCGGCGAGCGGAGACGTGGAGGACCTATGACCACAACAAACACAGTGACATGGGTGACGTTCACCCTGTACATCCTGGGCACCTTCTTCCTGGCGTGGCTGTCCCATCGGATCGTTTCCAAGAAAGCCTTCCTGGGTGAGTACTACCTAGGAAGTCGCTGCCTGGGCAGCTGGACGTTGGCCTTTACGTTCGCGGCCACGAGTGCTTCGGGCGGAAGTTTCACGGGGTACCCGTCCCTGATCTATTCCTATGGTTGGGTGCTGGCTCTCTGGATCGGGAGCTACATGATCTTCTCCCTTTGCACGATGAGTGTTCTCGGAAAACGCCTCAACCAGGTCGCCCGGAAGACCGGAGCGATCACCGTACCCGACATTCTCCGCGACCGTTTTCGTGCTCCCGAGTTGGGACTGTACGCTACGTGCACGATGATCTTCTTCCTCGTCGCGAATCTCGTCGGACAGTTCCGGGCCGGAGCTCTGATTCTGGCCACGACCTTCAACCTGCCCACCACGACTTCGGTCATTCGTGACGTGAATGACGGCGAGCTAATTGGCCTGATCGTGTTCGCCGTGGTCGTCATCTTCTACACTTCGTATGGGGGATTCCGGGCGGTCGTTTGGACGGACGTCATGCAGGGTGTCGTAATGGGTGTCGGTATCCTGATTCTCGTCCCCCTCATCTTGTACAAAGCCGGTGGCCTGAACGCCGTGAACCAGACGATCGCCGAACGCCCACCCACGGTGGTGACGTCGCTACCTGGCGGAAACAACGACCTCGCGTTTCTGTTAAAGAAACCCCCGAAAGAGGGGCTGTCCATCGTTGGTGTGCGGTACGTCATCCCGAAGGTGAACCCCGCGTCCGAAAGCGTAAACCTCGTGCCCGACGAGAAGGGCACCGCACGCTGGCTCGAAATTCGTGTACGCCGGAATGCAGACGGTGAGGTCACCACGACGGCCAACAAAGTCAAGAAGCTGGTCGAGAACGACTCCAAACTGAACGAGATGTTCGACCTTGAGGACTCTTACGAGAACAACGGCGAGGGAGCCTGGCAAAGAACCGTCGATGAGGACACGGAGTTCCCCATCACGTCAAAGTGGAGGTTCCTCCGGGGGACAGAGTTTCTCTACGGTCCGGGTCGACGTCCCAACGGACGTCCCTTTCATACGTTTGGGCTGATCATCTCGTTCTTCATCATGTGGGCCATCACGGGAATGGCCCAACCGGGTAACATGGTTCGTCTCATCGCGTTCAAGGATAGCAAGACGCTGAAACGAGCCATCCTGACGGTGACGGTTTACTTTGCGTTAATCTATCTCCCTTTGGTCTTCGTGTTCGTGTCTGCCCGGACCCTCCTGCCGTACCTGTCGCAGGAGAACTCCGACAAGGCCATGGCTCTCATTGCCACCCGTGTGGTCGCGTCGGACGGGGGTTGGTTCACGTCCATCCTCGCCGCGTTGTTGGTCGCGGCACCCTTCGCGGCCATCATGTCGACGGTCGATAGTTTCCTCCTGATGGTCAGTTCCGGGATGGTGCGCGACGTGTACCAACGCACCTTGAACCCGGACGCGAAGGAAAAGACGCTCAAGCGGGCGAGCTACCTCACGACGGTCGTTGCCGGGTTCTTGGTGGCGGGATTCGCGATCCGGCGGATCGACTTCTTGCAGTACATCATCGTGTTCACGAGCATCGGCCTGGCGTGTACCCTCATCTGGCCGATCTTCCTGGGCCTTTATTGGAAGAGAATGACCCGCGAAGGAGCCCTGGCCGCCATGCTCGTCGGATCGACGACCATCGTTGGTTTGTTTCTCCCGACGTTCTTCGGTGGCCAGACGATCTACCTCTTCGGTTTCTATCCGGTCGTGTGGGGACTCCTGGGATCACTGACGGTGGCTATCGTTGTGAGTTACCTTACAGGTCCGCCACCTGAAGATCTGGTAAACTTCTACTTTCGTGTACCGAAGACCAATCCACCGACGCCGACGAACGAGGGCGAGTCTGGTTCCTCGTCGGAAGCGACAGACGCGAGTCCCACTAAGTTCACCGAGAAATCCGATGGTATCTCCAGTCGCCTACCGTGATGGTCAGTTCCTCCCCCAGGCCGAATTGACCCTTTCGATTCATGATGCGGGATTCGTCTGGGGGGCCACCATCACGGACCGATGCCGAACGGTCCACCACAAGTTGTATCGTTGGAAAGAGCACCTCGACAGATTTCGCCGTAGTTGTCGGGCGACGAGCATTTATCCGGCACTCTCGCAAGACGAAATCGAACAGGCCGCACGCGAACTGGTAAAGCAAAATGTCGCCGACCTGCCTGCTCATCTGGACTTGGCACTGGTGTTGGTCGCGACACCCGGCGAGGTGCGGTATCCCCTCGAACGAGAAGTCGCCTCGACGTTCTTCATGTACACCCAACCGTTACCACTCAAGGCGTATAAACCCCTGTTCGAACAGGGAGCGAGGCTCGTCATCCCAACGACGCGACACGTACCGTCCGAAAGCGTCGACCCCAGAATCAAACAGCGGAGCCGCATCCACTGGTGGCTGGCCGAACAAGAAGCCCGCCGCACAGGTCCTGATGCGTCCGCGTTACTTCTGGATCAGGAAGGGTACTTGACGGAAACGGCCTGGGCCAACTTCTTGCTCGTCAAAGACGGTGTCGTGTTCTCACCTCCGAAACACACGATCCTAGCAGGCGTGAGTTTGCAGGTCATCCGGGAACTGTGCGAACGGCTTGAGATCCCATTCGAAGAAAAGTCTTTGACGGTCTATGATGCCGTCAACGCCGACGAAGCGATGTTGACGTGCACGTCGTATTGTCTCGCTGGTGTCAGTCGAGTGAATCACATTCCCTTGACGTGGCCCGGCCCGATCTTTGAGAAACTCTTGGAGGCATGGAGCTTTGATCTCGGGCTCGACATCCGGGGACAATTCTTGAGTGGAGCCTGAACGAGAGAATTGGGATCAACAGAAGTTCGAGTTGGGTTCTCTTGAGGATTGAGCGGGGAATGCAACGGGACAGCGTTCTTTCGCGAGGAACGCGAAATAAAATAGATGTCCGGTTTTTGTGTTTGTTGTTTTGTTCGTAGCACAGGCATCTTGCCTGTTCGTGGTGTTTTTGAGCAGGCTGGAAGCCTGCTCAAGGAACCAAACACAAACCCGACATTCTTTTATTTCCCATTCCGAGCGAAAGATGACACTCCAGCGTTCTTTCGCTTACCAAGCGGTCCATTCCTCCCACAGGCGTCAATAGGACCTCACCCAAAGACTTCTTCCACGACATACCAAACGGTCCCGCCATCGATTAGTTCCACACGCCCGAGCAACGGAGAGGCTTCGTCCGGCAATGCAAGGTTCTTGGTGATCTGAAAGTCCGTTCCTGCTTCGCTCGGCTCGATCGTTGTGTGATGGATATTTTGGTTGTTCACGAGCAAATACAGATCCAAAGGACGTGGGCTCAGGCCGACAACTTTTCCCTTCACCTCAAGCGCATTACCTTCGTGCAACTCGAACACAACGCCCTTCAAGTAAGCCGTCGTTCGAATTTCGAGAGCCACCTCGCCCCAGACCCCGGCGTTGGGGCTGGTCGATTCCAACTCGACGATCAGTTCGTTGCTCGGGCGAAGTAGCGACGTGACGTCGAACTCGCACGGTCCCTCGTCGTGTTCCTCAAGCAGTAACTCGCCATTCAGCTCGATGGTCGCGGTCCCGGTCCAACCCGCAAACGTGAGCCACACTCGTTCGTCTTCGTCGATCTGTCCAGGGTATCCGAATCTTCGGCGAAAACGGACCTGACCCTGGAAATCTTTCAACCCGGCTTCGTGCCAACGACAGGGCATTGTCACTCGAAACGTTCCGGGAACGGTCATGTCAGAGATTTCGAATTGTCCTTGCGGACCGGGTTCGAGTGCCGCCACTGGTTCGCATTCCCAGGGGCCGCGGAGACGAATTCGATGGGGGTAGGCTATCGTCATGGTTCAACGTCCAGTTGAGAGCTTGTCCAAGAGGGAGGAAAAGTCTTCGTAGGGTGTTTCGTCCGGCGGGCCGTGCGCATGTAAGTATAGGCTATGGTTGAAGGAAGTGCCGAGGGATAACACCGTGCTCGAAACGGTCCCGCCCGCTTTGCCTCGCAAACAAACCGGCGGATTTCCGTTTCCGGGGAGTGCGCAGACGTGCTGCAAGGCAGTGACACAATCCCTCGCCGTTTCGCAACCATAGCTCCCGAGCCAATCCACGACGAACGCCAACCTTGGGTCGGTCGTGTCGTTCACGTCGTCGTTCGTGATGACGTGGAGGCCCGGTGGCAGTGGCCGGATGCGAAGCCAATCCCCTGCCTGAAAGACGATCAAACGATCATGGTTTGCACAGATAATGTTACATCCCGCGTACCGGTGGAGGTCGAGTTCCTGGGTGGCGATCTGGATGGCCTCTTCGATCGTGGGGCAGCTGAGCATCTCGCGAACGAGAAGGCCGCGGCTTCGTGGATTAACGACCGGGCGAGTCTTGGGCCGGTTCGTCACGGCGACCATGAATCCGTTTTCGTTCACGCCCAGCCACGTTCCCCCGGCTTCGAGGTCGATGCCAGCCACCGAACGCGCCGGACCATCCAAGATCTGTGGCGGGGACGCCGGACGGGAATACGATTCTTCGCGGTTGGCTCCCACAATTAAGTGAGCGTCATCGACCGCACGATAGAATATGGCGAGTAAACACATTTTCCCGTCTGCCTCCTTGACCGTGGGCGGTGGCCGTAGCCGAACGATCTCCTATTGTACCGAGTGGACGAAGACGTTGCTCGTTCCTTTTCGTGCTCAGTCCGCCGATGGGCTCCAGAAAGCTGCGGGACAGGGAACGCGAAATAAATGAGTGTCCGGTTTCTGGAGGATTTTCGTAGGGGGCAAGCGCAGCGAAGGCCCACGGAATTGTTTTCCGTAGGGTGGGGCAAGCGCAGCGGAGGCCCACCGAAAGCTTCGTTATCCAAGAGAATGGTGGGCCTTCGCTGTGTTGTTTTGCTCGCTCCGGAGTCGCACTGCTGCTTCGCAGCATGCAACTCCTTCGCTTCGCTTCGCTCGCGCTGCCGCTTGCCCCACCCTACAAAAACCGGACAACAATAAATTTCGCGTTCCCAGTGTGCCTGCTCCATCCAAAAAGAAAACCCTCTTCCATGCAACACACCCTCTCAAGACTTCTCCCAACACTTTTGGTCTTCGGCTTCCTCACGACTTTTGCCAGTGCCGACACCAAAAACGTCCCCACGTACTGGAAAGACGTTCGGCCTGTCCTTCGGAAGAATTGTTCGTTTTGTCATTCGTCACGGCACGTTCGGAAGCTCAGTGTCTCGGGTGGACTCGTGCTCGACACGTACGAGAACATCTTCAAGGGAACCAAGGGCAAGACAAAGGTGCTCAAGGTAGGTGATAGCTCGAAGAGTTTGATGATACAGCTTTTGTTCAGCAAGAACCCCAATCGACGAATGCCGCTCGATGGAGATCCGCTTCCCGAGCATCAAGTCGCGTTGTTGAAACGCTGGATCGATACAGGGGCCAAAGAAGGAACGCCGCCGGTCGACATTGCCAAGACTCCGACCAGAAGCAAGCCACGAAAGCGGCGGTTCCGCGATGTCGTGTTGCCAACGACGACCACTCCGCTCCGCGGGATTTTTGGGAAAGGAACTCCGCGGCTTCTGGATCTGCGAATCAAGGTTGGTCCGTTGGCACCAGTGACGGCCGTGGCATTCCATCCGAAGAAGAAAATGTTGGCGACCGGAGCCTACGGGCAAGTAACCATTTGGGATCTGGAGAAGATGCAACCGGTGAAGGTGCTCACGAGTTTTCTCGGGGCCGTGAACGACGTGCGTTTCTCCCCCGACGGCGCGTATCTTGCTGTGGGTGGTGGGCAACCATCGGCGAAAGGAGAACTTCGCCTGTTCCGCGTCAGCGATTGGAAGAACATTGCATCGGCTCGGGATCACTCCGACGTTGTGTTCTCGATCTCCTTTCGACCAGACAACAAAGAGCTTGTCTCGGTCAGCTTCGACCAGACGATTCGTCTTTGGAGCCTTCCTGAACTCAAGCACAAAAGCTCAATCAAAGGACACTCGGACTTTGTGTATGCCGTGGATTTCGGACCCAGGGGCGAACTGTTGGCTTCGGTCAGCAAGGATAGGACTGTTCGGCTCACCGAAACGAAGACCGGCAAAGGTCGATTCACTCTTGGCGGCATGAAGGAAGACGTGTTGTCGGTGGCGTTCCATCCGAATGGAAAATATGTCGTTTCATCCGGTTTTGAGTCGGCGCTGTACTGGTGGAACACCAAAACCGGAACGCGAGACAAACTCATGCGAGGTCACCGAGATGCGGTTCAAGAGTTGACATTCAGCAAGGACGGTAAGTTGTTGGTTTCCGCAAGTGCCGATGGGTTTGTGCGAATCTGGAATGGCGTTTCCGGAGGCTCCGCAGGAGCGATCCGCGTTGGGTTTCCGGTTTATGCCGTGGACATTTCTTCGGACAACAAATGGATTGCCACAGGAACGTTCGACGGATTTGTGCGGTTGTGGACCACTCGTGGAGTGCAAGCCCTGACGTTGCTTTCTGTGCCGCGTGATGACGAGAAACATCAGTGGCTTGCTCAGACCCCGGTTGGGTATGTCTCCACTTCGAAAGACCTGTCCAAGTTGGCCCGGTGGACAATGCAAGGGCGCCGCATCGATGATGCTTCTGCCTGGAAGACGCTGCAAGCTCCATCGATGGTCCAGCGGGCGTTGAAAGTGAAAACGTTGCCGCGACCGAAATTTGAAAAGTGATACGTGTTGGGCGGTGGAGAGAACGAGCAGAAACAGACAGGCGTCCTTTCGCGGAGCGAAAGGCGACACTACAAACAAAGCCAACGGCACACGGAGTGTGCCTACTACTATCAAACAAAGCCAAGCGTCCTTTCGCGGAGCGAAAGGCGACACTCCCCGAAACAATAAGTCCGGGACTCTCATGATGAAACGATTTGCCCTCCTCTTCACGACTGCACTGGTCTTTTGGTCGCCCGGTGCGGCAGTCTCGCAAACTTCTTTTCCGATGATTACGCACACCGATCCGGTGGCTGTTCAAAGGGGCAAGACGGCGACGATAACGGTACAGGGTCGGATGAACTTCGTCGACACCTATCATGCGTTGTTCGCCGGGGAAGGGATTACCGGCGAGATCGTCAAGGCGAAGCCGACGAAATCGAAACGTCCCGTCGTCCGCGTTCCAGTCAAGGTAATGGTCGCCCCGAATGCGAGAATTGGGCCGCGTGAATTTCGGTTGATCACCAAGATCGGGGTTTCGAGTATCGGGCAAATTGTTGTCGTCGATGATCCCGTTGTGCCGGAGTCTCGGACGAACAACACGAAGGACAAAGCGCAGTCGGTCAAACTTCCCTCGGTACTGACGGGTCGCCTCGAACTTGACGAAGACGTCGACTATTTCAAGTTCACCGCGAAGAAGGGTGAACACCTCACGTTTGAGATGTTTTGTGCGAGGCTTCAGGATAAAATCCACGACCTCCAACAACACGCCAAACCGATGTTGATTCTCTACGACGACGAAGGGCGTGAACTCGCTTCCAACGACCATTTCTTTTTCGCCGATCCGTTGCTTTCGTACACCACGAAGAAGGCGGGGACGTTTTATTTGCAGGTCCGGGAATCAACGTACGAGGGAGACGTTCGCTGGGTGTATGCGATCCAGGCGACGAACAAACCATATGCGACGCACGTTTATCCGTTGGCTGTGAATCCCTCGAAAGCGACTTCGGTTATGGCGATTGGGTCCGCCGAGAAGTTTGACGTGAAGGCGAAAGTGGTGGCTCCGGCGAAGCTCGGAATTCATACGCTGCCGCTTTCTTTAGACAACGGCCAGAAAACAAATCCGGTGACAGTCGTTGTGAATGATCTTCCGCAAGTGCTCGAAAAGGAAGACAACGACACCCCCAAGACCGCCACACCTATCACGCTGCCTTGTGGCATCAATGGGCGACTCGGAGAGACCCGTGATTTGGACCATTTTGTTTTCGACGCCAAGAAGGGGAAGGCGATTCACTTCGAGGTGATGGCCCGGCGTTTTGGGACCAATTTGAATTCGGCGGCTCATGTCGTGCTCGAGGTCATGCAACCCGATGGCCGAATCGTGAAAAGCGACTACAGCACTCATGGCAACGAACCTTCGTTGGTGTTTGCACCGCCAGGCGACGGGAAGTATGTCCTGCGAGTCCGCGACCTCAACAGTAAAGGCTCTCCGACGGCTGTGTATTTCGTCAAGGCGGGTTGGGTCGAGCAAGATTTTTCACTCCGGTGTGATCCAGACAAGGCGATGATTGGGCCGGGTTCGCGAACCGCCTGGTTTGTGCATCTGGATCGGCAAAACGGATTCCTTGGACCGGTCGAGGTGAGTGTCGAAGGTCTGCCGAAAGGCGTGACCGCGAGCAAGTTGACGATCCCGCCGAGCATGAAAGAAGGCGTCATCGTCGTCAGTGCGGACAAGTCGGCCAAGCATGCCTTCGCGAACGTGCGGATTCTCGGTAAAGGCAAACTGAAGATTAACGGC